>JBDHXE010000084.1:0-9914 GCA_039810525.1 Chlorobiota bacterium
CGCCAATAGCCGCAGAGGATAATGCTGTGAATATAGCAGGAACATCTTTGTTTTCATTGAAAATCCCAATTATAAAAAGCGTAATAGTACCAATTATTATTAATATTAACACACTGCTAATAGAAGCTACAATCATTCTATAAATCCATATATCATAATCTAATGGATTTTTAAAATCAACTTTCTCAATAGCTGAGATTGGGTCTGATCTGAATTCATCGCGCAGACTTGAATCTTTTTGTAGCATTGATATCAGATTATTTTTATAATCATTTGCCATAGATACACCTTTTAGTTGGTTAATCAATTTGAATTACTATCTATAATCATATAGTAACATTTCGATATCATATTAAAGCTAAGTCATTTTATACAACGATTGTATTAATTTACATTAAACAATATATTATAATATAAGCAATATATTTTTATATTTGTTATTGTTTTATTTATATATATTCTCTATTACTATAATAATGCAATGGTTATTGTAAATTTTTTATTTATCATATATTATATTTAGTATTACTACAATTAACTTATTTATTAGTATTTATAAATATCAAAAAAATTACAATTTATTGAATTAGCACTCTCTCAGATATAAACATACTATTTTTTCATAATATAAAAAAATATTTTTTATATTAATCGGTTATATTTTTAATTTACAATATATTATTTTAATATAAATAACACTATGTCTATATCTTAGTGTAATACAATTGCTTATCTATGCAATAATAATATTATTTGGATTATAATTAAAATTAGAGTTTTTATAGGTCTTAAACTACTTTTGAGAGATCTATGATTTTAGCACTAACCTTATGTTGTGCTTTTAAGAGGATTTTATCTTCTGTAAAAAGATAGTCTGCCTTGATATATTCAGCTATACTCAGGAATGGGGAGTCGTCTCTATCTCTGGAGAATTTTATAATTTTGTCAGGTGTGATTAGCTTAGCAAATTGGTTTACTTTTTCAAGGATTAGAGATTGATATTCCTTAGTAAACTTAAATTTTCTCAATCTTAATACATTTTTATATTCATACAAAATTTCATTACTAACAAACATAGTGTATTGCCCTTGTTCTATCTTGGCGAATACACTAATAGCCTTTTCATTGCCAAGAGAAAAGGCTATCAAAACAGATGTATCAATAATTACTTTCAATTTATTTGTTCTTGAATTGACTAATATAGTTTTTGGTAAAATCTGATAAAACAAGACGCCCCGAAATCTCAGCGCGTAGTTCTAAAAGCTCGCCCCAGTTGTCAGTCCCTTCCCAGAATATTTTCTTCAATTCAGTTGCTGCCGTAGGAGATGCTTCCGACAATTTCTTTGCAAATTTAAGCACTGCCTCATCTAAATCATCAACAGATTGATAAATATGAGCATATAGCCCTCTATTCATTGCCCAATCAGCACTATACCATTCAAAATCTATAGACATTTGCGAAAAGGAAGCTCGCCCTAATTTACGCTCTACTGCCGGACCAACTACATTAGGACCAATTCCTAGAGCATACTCACTTAACTTAACAGACGAATCAACAGTTGCCAGAGCATAATCGGCGGCAGCAACCAACCCAACACCTCCGCCTACAGCTTTGCCTTGTACCCTTACAATTATGAATTTAGGTGAATTTTTCATAGCGTTGATAACTCGAGCAAAGCCCATAAAAAACTCTTTACCTTTTTCGAATTCCTCAATTTGTATTAATTCATCGAACGAAGCACCAGCACAAAATGCTTTATGCCCATCAGATCGCAATACAATAGTATTAATAGAATTATCTTGCCCTGCATTTTCAATAGTTGTTGCAAGCTCTTTCAAAATATTGGAAGGTAAAGAATTACTCTTAGGGTGAAAAAAAGTTATTGTTCCAACTTTATTATCAGTATGATATTTAACGTATCCATTCTCCATTTTGGCATTATCTCAAATTAGATTTTACAAAATTTGTTTTATTACGCACAAAATTATAATATATTTGAAAATAGTTAGTTAGTAATTTTATAATAAGTTATATTATAATACATCATTTTGTTGTTACTTTTTTTATTTATTGACGTCTAAGGAATGGATTCAAAAGAATTTGTAGATAGCTTACTACCCATAAGAGATAAACTCTTTAAATATGCAAAGAGAGTCTTACTTAGTTATGATGAAGCAGAAGATATAGTACAAGAAGTCTATCTCAGACTATGGGCAAATAGAGAGCAATTAGCGGAGAAGAAAAACTTGGAAGCATTTGCAATGACTATGACCAAAAACTTGTGCATAGATAGGTATAGGTCTAAAGGGTTTCAAGCCTCCAATACAGGAGTTGATGCTGGCGAGGTAGATATTACCTCTAATTCGATATCTCCTCAAAAGATAGCTGAGCAGCGTGATATAGTAGATCTGGTAAAAAAGATAGTAGATACTCTTCCCGAGAATATGCGAATAGTATTAAATCTACGTGATATGGAGGGTTTAGAATACGACGAGATAGCCGAGATAACAGGATCTAATATAAACACTCTAAAAGTAAATCTATCGCGAGCAAGAAAGAAAATAAGAGAAGAATTAATCAATAAATATCATTATAAAAATTATGAAAGTTAATTACGAACAAATTGATATATTGATTGAGAGGTATTACCAATGTGAAACTTCATTAGAGGAAGAAGAATTGCTTTACAATTACTTTACTTCTGATAATGTAGCACCCAATCACAAAGTTCTAGTGCCACAATTTATCTATCTTAAGAATAATGACGACAGCAAATTGTCTGATAATTTTGATAAAAAGATGATAGATATGCTCAATCAAAAGCAGAATAATAGCTTTAAATTGCCTAAGGTCTTTCATAACCTTTGGAAATATTCTGCCGCCGCAGTTATTATGATTGGCTTTGGATTAATCTACTACATTAATTCGAGCAATATAGAAGTAACTGGTAATAGCGAATTAAGTGAAGAAGATTTTGCATACAAAGAAACTATGAATGCATTTCAGCTAATTTCGGAGAGTCTCGGTAGTGCTGGTGAGCATTTTCAGTCGTTTGAATTGCTGAACAGAAGTTTAGAACAAATCAATCAGACCAATTATTTCGAAAATTTAAAATATTTAGATAAAATTATATTGAAGGAGAGTAAATGATAAATAATGTTACTATATTGTTTTTCTTGTTTTTTGTGTTTATTTCTTCAAGTTTTGCTTATAATAAAAATATTGAGAAGCTAATAGATAATTATGCAACTGTAGAAGGTTTCTCTTCTGTTAAGATTAAAGAGCCGGCTAAGACTTTGCCTAATATGAATAAACAACAATCTAATGCTTTGAAAGATTTACTTGAAGGTGTTGATATGATTAGAGTCTTAAAAATGGATAAAAATAAGGCTTCTAAAGAAGTAAATGAAAAGTTTTCTAATGAAGTTAATAGTTTCAAACCGGGCGAAGGATTCAAAGAATTATTGTCGGTAAAAGAAGCAGGATCTTTTGTAAAGATGCATATCAAAGAATCAGCTACCAAAGATGTTACTGATCTATTGATGATAGCTGGCGAGAACAGCCAGATTACTTTAATATGGTTTAATGGTAAACTCGACCTCGAGAAGATACAAAAATCAGCATCAATTTTGCCCAAATTATTAAAGTAGAGATGAAATAACTTCGTAAATAAGATATTTGTAGAGGCTACCATTTTATAAAGTAGCCTCTTTTTAATTAGCAAAACCTATCATTATAATTTATAGTATATACTGTGAAATTGAGCAATTTAGCATAGAATATAGCAATATGATAACATAGTATATCTTATTTTATTTATTAATTTTTATAATTTTCATTAACTAAGGTAAAAATATTGCAATTATCTACACATTTGAATATTTGCAATCATAAATTAATAATATGTTAAATAAAGGAATACCTCTATCTGTATCATTGAATCTAACTCTCTTAAGAGAGAACTTCAAGATTAATCATAAAAATTACAAAATGAGGATATTAAAGCTCTCAATATATGCTGTTATTATCGCAGTATTGATTAGTATAATAGCTAAGTTTTTAGTCAATTTGATTAATCTAATAACTAATATATCTTTTTATGGTATAATTTCGATAGAGCATACTAACCCCACAAACGAGGTTTTTGGTTTATTCATAATATTAGTTCCTGCTATAGGAGGTGCAATAGTAGGGCTTATGGCTCTTTATGGCTCAAAAGCAATACGTGGCCATGGTATCCCAGAAGCAATGGAACAAATACTTACTAATCAAAGCAAGATAAAACCTTCTATAACATTTTTGAAGCCAATATCTGCGGCAATATCAATAGGTACTGGTGGACCTTTTGGTGCCGAAGGACCAATTATAGCAACTGGTGGGGCTATGGGCTCTACTCTTGGCCAAATTCTACAGATTACGCCTAATGAACGCAAAATATTACTTGCTTCGGGAGCAACCGCTGGTATGGCTGCAATATTCAATAGCCCTGTAGCTGGTATTCTGTTGGCTATCGAATTGTTGCTATTTGAGTTTTCTCCTCGTTCTTTTGTACCTGTGGCATTAGCATGTATTACAGGAGCGGCTGGTCATCATTTCTTATTTGGCCATGATGTAGTCTTCCCAATAGAAAAAATACTTGATGTCCCATCTAACAATGCTCTTTTCTTTTATAGTATTATGGGGATTGCAATTGGCTTGATGTCAATTTTCACTACCAAAATTGTATATTGGATAGAAGATATGTTTGAGAAATCTCCAATGCACTGGGCTACATGGCCTGCTATCGGTGGAATAGTTGTAGGTATAATAGGCTATTTTGACCCTAAAACATTAGGTGTTGGTTACAATAATATTACAGATATACTATCTGGTAATATGGCTATCAATGTAATAGTATCGCTTTGTATATTAAAATTTATATCATGGGCGATTGCACTTGGAAGTGGTACTTCTGGTGGTACATTAGCTCCATTACTTACAATTGGCGGTGCAATTGGTATTATATTGGGCAATTTTGGTATCAGTATGTTCCCCGATATAGGGATATCATTGCAAATGTCTGCATTAGTAGGTATGTCGGCTTTATTTGCTGGTGCTTCGAGAGCATTTCTAACATCAATTGTATTTGCTTTGGAGACTACCGGGCAAATTAATGCTTTTCTGCCATTATTAGCTACTTGTACTACATCTTACTTTGTATCTTACTTCCTAATGGATAATACTATAATGACTGAAAAAATAGCACGACGCGGTATAGAAACACCTAATTCTTACGAACCAGATATATTAGCCAAAACTAAGGTCAATCAAATAGCTAAAACTAATGATCTTACTATTAGCTATAATATGACTGTTGGAGAAGTTAGAAGTTGGTTCGAACAAGAAACTGATCTAAAAAATAATTATTTCGTAATAGCTAATACAGAAGGAGAATATGTCGGATTGATAAGCTCGACCTCTCTATTTAGTGCGCATCAGGATACAGACAAAGAGATTGGAGAACTTGTAAAGAGAAAGAATTTATCAATTTCGCCAGATGATACATTGAAATCGGCGGCTGAATTGATGGCAAAGGAAAATGTAGATATTTTACCTATTATCAATGATAACAAAATAATAGGTGTATTGTCGTATTTAGATATTATGTCTGTTTACAAAAATGGTATAGATGAAGATGAGATAAGTGAAACTCATATTTCATTAAATCGTAGGACGATGAAAATATTAGTGAGAGGCCAGAAATTAATATCATTTATGAAGCAAAAATTATAGTACCAATGTCATTATTTTAAAATAATAAATTTTTGGAACTCATTAATAGTCAATTTCATCAATCTTTTTAAATAAAAGAAGCTGACTTACAAGACAGCATCTCTTGAGTCAGAATAAATAGGGGCTGTCTCATAAATCAGCAGTAATAATTTGATTTTTAGTTCTCCAGTCGTCCTGCACTTCGAAAGTGTAGGACGACTTGTTCTTGCAAGCCGCTTGCCATCATAGACTTACGTGATATATTCCTTTTCAATATTTATTCCAATATATTACTATTTCTTAATAAAGATATAGTAAAGAAAATATAGAATTCTGACTTATGAGACAGCCTCTTATTTTTTCTGTGCAATTCTTTAATCTGCGATTCGCAATCAGAAGTGCGACACCTTAGAAATTATAGAGCATTTATTTTCTACATTATTTAATCTATTTTTATAATTATATTTCTTTTTGTATTAAATTTGCATTTTATATTAATGAAAGTTAAAGATGAATATATCAGAAATTAAAAATGATTTCACAAAAAATGAGTGGAAGAACTACTCCATATTATTATCTGCACCTTTACTCTTGTCAATTTACTATTACTTTGGGTATGCACACAACTTCGTAAAATTGTTCCCAAGTTTTGTTGACAATCCAGAGCTTGATTTTTATTCTCACTTATATCAGTTTGTTTCCTTTTTTATCTTAATGTTTGTAATTCCGTTACTATTCCAAATATTTATAATAAAAAAGCCATTAAAAGATATTGGGTTTGGTTTGGGTGATACCAAGTATGGTTCTAAATTGTTACTTATTATACCAATCGCTATTCCAATAATATACTTTGCAGTAATGGGCGACGATGTCCGTACCGAGTATCCTTTAGCCAAAATATTGCATAGTAGACATGATTTGATTTTGGTCTATGAGATTATGTATGTCGTATTTTATTATATAGCTTGGGAATTTTTTTTCAGGGGCTTTATATTGTTTAATTTATCTGATAAATTCGGAGTAGCCAATGCCATTATGATACAGACTATTTCGTCTTGTTTGATACATCTTGGCAAACCAGCAGGCGAAACAATAGGTGCAATAGCAGTAGGAGTAATTTTTGGATATTTAGCTGTTAGGTCAAAATCATTTTGGTATGTATTCGCTCTACATATTACATTGGGTGTAATGACTGATTTATTTATTATTTTCTTTCACGGTGCAGTATGAAGACAGCCTTAATAACGGGTATTAATGGGTTTATAGGCTCTAATTTAGCTAGAAGACTTTTGCAAGAAGGCTATAATGTAAAAGGTTTGATTAGAAAAACATCAGATTTAAAATTTTTAAAAGATTTAGATATAGACTATCATTATGGGGATATTACAGATTATAACTCATTAGTAAAAGCACTCAAAGGATGTGATAGAGTATTTCACGTAGCCGCTCTTGCATCGGACTGGGGGGAGTATGATAGATTCTATAATATTAATGTAAATGGTACTATCAATGTTGCAAAAGCGAGTATCGAGAATAATGTTGATAGAATGGTGTATGTAAGTACTGTAGCTATGTATGGGTTTGGTAGAACTAATGTAAAAGAAAGTGATAGCAAACCTATAACTGGATTTGCTTATAATGATACCAAAAAAATAGCAGAAGATAAAGTATTTGAATTAGCTGACAAAGCTAACTTTAATATTACTGCGGTCAAACCCGGTAATGTATATGGCAGCAACGACCACACGTTTATTGAAAAATATCTCGATGCTATGGTATCGGGCAAAATTGCTTATGTGGATAAAGGTAGCAGAAAGACTTGCCCTGTATATATTGATAATTTGATAGAAGGTATAATGCTTACTAATACTAATGATAAAGCTATTGGCGAGACTTTTATTATTACCGATGGGTTAGATATTACTTGGCGGGAATTTACAGATAAATTTGCAGATGAATTAGGTATCAAACGCCCTACGCAATCTTTTCCATTTTGGTTGGCTTATAGTTTAGGTACTATTTTAGAAAACAGCTACAAATTAGTAAAAAGCTCAAAACCACCGTTAATTACTAAATATAGAGTGAGCAATGGAGGATTAGACTATACTTTTTCGATAGATAAAGCAAAAAATATATTGGGGTATAGGCCTACAGTTGATTTCGAAACAGCAGTCAAGGAGACTGTACAATGGTATAAAAACAGATCATTAATTTAAATAAATTTGTGCATCAACAATTCATCTATATTAATTTAAAAATGAATTGTTGATTGTTTTGGAACAAATTATATCATTTCTGTTTTAACTCTTTTGATATTTGCACCCAAGGCGTTTAATTTTTTCTCTAATTCCTCGTAACCTCTATCTAAATGATAAATTCTTAATACATCGCTCGAACCATCAGCTACTAACGAAGCTAATATTAGAGATGCACTACCGCGCAGATCGCTCGACATAACGGTAGCACCTTTCAGTTTACTACCACCTTTTATAATAGCAGAATTGTCCACTATATCTATATTCGCACCCAATCTAACTAATTCGGGAACATGCTTGAATCTATCGGTATAAATTTTGTCTGTAACTTTGCTAATACCATCAGCCATTAGCATATAAGCAGTCCATTGAGCTTGGATATCGGTTGGTATACCAGGATATATATCAGTAATTATATCAGTAGGTATGGGGTTGTCGTTCATTTGTAGAGTAATAATGTCAGCATTCACATCTATTTCTGCGCCACTTTCTTCCAATTTAGTAATTACAGAAGTAAGATGATAAGGATTGACATTAGTAATTTCTATTTTACCTTTGGTCATAGCTGCTGCTATTAGATAAGTAGCCGCTTCTATTCTATCGGGTATAGTTTCTTCATTAATTGGTTTTAATTCATCAATACCTTCTATTTCTAATTGAGCTGTACCTATGCCATCAATTCTAGCACCCATCTTAACTAAAAATCGAGCTAATGCTGTAATCTCTGGTTCAATTGCACAATTAGTTAATAAAGTAGTGCCTTTGGCTAAAACAGCAGCCATCAATACGTTACCTGTAGCCCCTACCGAAGAAATATCGAAGTGGAATCTATTACCTATCAATTTTTCGGCACGTGATACTACATAACCACTTTCTAAGGTGATTTCAGCGCCTAATTTTTCTAATCCTTTTAAATGTAAGTCTACAGGACGCGGTCCCCAAGCACAACCACCGGGCAATGAGACTTTGGCTATTCCATATCTTGCTGTAAGTGGTCCTAATACATAGAACGATGCCCTCATCTTTTTTACTTGTTCATAAGGTGCTTCAAAATTAGTAATATTAGTAGTATCTACAAATAAATCATTATTATTTAATTCACAAAAAGCACCCAAATTAGTCATCAATCGCGACATAGTCCACACATCTCGCAAATTAGGCGTATTAGTAAGGTGATAAGTTCCTGATGCCAATAGTGTAGCTGGTATCAAAGCTAAAGAGCCATTTTTGGCGCCAGCTATTTTCACTTTACCAATTAATCTATTGCCACCCTGTACTATAAATTTATCCATATTTTTTCCATTTAAAAGAATTTTGCAAAAATATTAATTTTTTGCCACATATTTTAGTACAATTGTACATTAACGTAAGTATGATATATTAATCACTTCTTTTAATTGATTTATTTTATTAGTAAAGATGAGTAATTATCATACAAAAGGGACAGTATTTTAAATCAGAATTAAATATTTTTATTCATATTTTTTTGTTCTAAAACGGTTGCATAATAGAATAAATTATTAAAAAGAACAAAAGGGCAAGTTATCTAAGTGTATGAGGATAAGGAGTTTGCAAAAATAGAGTTGTCCTGAACTTCTTCACAGTCGTCCTACACCTCTAAGGCGTAGGACGACTAGAGGAAAATGCACGAAAGAAATATAAAGAAGTCCTACACTTTCGAAAGTGTAGGACGTCTTGAAACACTATAAAGCACAGCTATAAACACACCTATTAATGTAAGTATAATTGCTTTTTAGCCCCTAATTTCTTATTACTTTCATTCATAGAATCATCTATTTTGAATTTCGAAACTAAGCCACTAATCTCATCGCTAAGATTATGCAAGTTTTCAGATAATTTCTCAATTTCCCGGATACTTTGTGCTGTATGTCCCACAGTAGTTGATA
>JBDHXE010000085.1:0-9614 GCA_039810525.1 Chlorobiota bacterium
AAGATGAATTGAAAAATGCAGAAAGAAATAGAATAAGAAAGATTCTACTTACACCTGTAGATGAACTTGAATTATCTGTTCGTGCTCATAATTGTCTAAAAATTGCTAATATCAAGAATCTTGCTGAATTAGTAGTTTTAGAAGAATCTGAATTGTTGAAATTTAGAAACTTCGGTCGCAAATCATTAACTGAATTATTAGAAGTTGTTGCTAATTACAACCTTGAATTTGGTATGAATACCGATAAGTATTTAAAAGAAGAAAAAACAGCAAATGCTGAATAAAAATAGTTATTATTTAATTTTATCATAGAGTTTTAATATGAGACACCAAGTAGCTGGCAGAAAATTAAAAAGAACACATAGCCACCGTAAGGCATTATTGCATAATCTTGCAACACAATTGTTTGAACATAAGAAAGTTCATACTACTGAAGCCAAAGCAAAAGAATTAAAATCATTTGCTGAAAGATTAATATCAAAAGCAAAACATGCCCTAATTAAAGAAAAACAGGGTGAACTACCAAATGGTCAAACTATTGATGTTCATAATAGAAGACAAGTTGGAAGAATTATACGAAACAAAGCTGTTCTACAAGAACTATTTGATTCTATAGCTCCTGCGGTCGAATCACGTAATGGTGGATTTACTAGAGTAGTTAAAACAGGAGTTCGTCGTGGCGATAGCGCCAGAACTGCACTTATTGAATTAGTTGATTTTGCTGCTGAGCAAGATGGTGCTATTAGTACTAAAAGAAAAAGGAAATCTACTAAGAAGGTAGAAACTCCTCAACATACTACTCCTACTAATATTACTAAGGATAAGAATTTAGAAGTAAGTAATATTTCTGATAATGTTGTAAATGATGAACCAGCAGAAGTAACTGCTATTAATGAAAGTGATAACTTAGTATTTGAAAGCAATACTGCAACAGAAGATACTGCTGCTAAAGATAGTTTAGTATTTGAAGATACTACCGACGATATAGCATTAGAAAATAATGCTGATAACTCTGATGAAAAATCAGAAGAAGAGAATTTATAATTTATAATATTAAATTATATATTTTGTAAACATATCTGACTTGCTCTTTTTGTGTAGAATATTCACAATAGAGCAAGTTATTTTTTTATGAAAGCAATCATTGAAATAAGAAATATTTCCAAATCTTTCATCAGTAAAAATAATATAATTACTAACGTACTTGATGATTGTAGTTTAGATATTTATGAAAATGAATTCGTTGCTATTATGGGACCATCAGGTGCTGGCAAATCAACATTATTGTATATTCTAGGTTTACTTGATAAAGCTGATAAAGGTAATATATCTTATATATTTAACGGATCAATTATCAATCCTACCAAAATGTCAGATAAGAAATTATCTAATTTCAGAAATTCTAATTTAGGATTTATTTTTCAATTTTATCACTTATTACCTGAATTTACAGCATTAGAAAATGTTATGATTCCTTCTATATTAGCTGGTAATACTCAAAAAAATGCAATGATAATTGCAAAGGAATTGATTAATAATTTCAGATTAATTGACAAAATTAATAATAAACCGAATGAATTATCTGGCGGTGAGCAGCAAAGAATTGCTATTGCGAGATCTTTAATTAATAATCCTAAAATAATTTTAGCTGACGAACCTACAGGTAACTTAGATTCTAAAAATGCAGATTTAGTTCTTGATATTTTACATAAAATAAAAAATGAATACAAAATAACAATGCTTATGGCTACTCATAGTAATGAAATAGCAAAGCAAACTGATAGAATTATGTATCTAAAAGATGGTAAAATATCAAATTATGAAACAAACTAAAAATATAAACGTATTTAAAATAGCAACTCCATTAATAAAGCCCGCTTATGAAATATTATAAGCGGACTTTTTATTTATTAGTCAACTGGCTGCAAATTAAATAGATAAGATAAACCAAATGATAAAGAAGCTGGATTAGTATTTTTGCCAGCTATTAACTGAGATTGGTCTAATTGACCAGTTAAGAAATAAGATGCTCTTATATTCAGATTTAACCTACCAGAATTATTTTCAATTAATGGGATATGAGTACCCAATCGAAATTCGAATGCACTTGCTAATGAACTTGTATTAATATCAAAATCATTTAAGCTTGCAGAAGCAGGTATTCCATAATTTACACCGATGGTAAAACCTGATACAAAGAAATCAGCACCAAAGGCAAAATAACTAAAATTATATTTAAAATCACCACCTATATTATCATAAGTAAAAGCATAAGGAAAAGTATAATAGCCTAAATTAGCTAATAAGCCCATTTTGTTATTCCCTTGAAATGGCATATAAAATTGTACACCGAAATCAGGCAATTTTGCCATTCCTACAGCATTCTTGGCACCTTGCGGTACTTCAGCTGCATTAATACCCGCTTTGTAACCAACTTCTAATCCAATTGCCATAGGATAATTAATATCATCTGCTGCTAAAGCATTAGATAAATTAATTGAAGAGAATACAAACACTACTAAGATCATCAATTTTTTCATAAATTACCTTTATTTTAAAATATTCAAAATTACCAAAAGCAATATAATATATTTTTTTATTATTTAATAAATAAATATTATATTTGTAGTTCTAAACTTTGAAAAATATAATATTTAGTATTAATTAGGTGTAAAAATGAAACGTACATATCAACCAAGTCGCCGTAAGAGAAGAAATAAGCATGGATTTCGTGCAAGAATGGCTACTAAAAACGGTCGCAAAGTTCTAGCTTCGCGTAGAGCTAAGGGACGTCATAAATTAACTGTTAGTGATGAATAAATATTTATAAACTACTGAAAGGGCTATTCCTAATTGTATAATTCGGGAAAGCCCTTTTTTATTACTATGAACAATGATAATATTAAGTCATTAAAAGGGTATAATGCTTTCTCAAAAGTAATAGCTAATGGTAAAAGAATTAAATATAATGAAATTGTATCTTTTTTTGTTTTTAAAGATAGTGAACTTAGTCTTCTAAAATCTTCTAATCCATATGTATTTTATTATGGGGTTACTAGTTCTAAAAAAGTCAATAAAAAAGCAGTAATTAGGAACAGAATAAAAAGACTACTAAGAATAGCTATTCGGGTTATTTATCTCAAAGATAAAGACAAGTACAATCAAATAAAATATGCTATTTTTATGTATAACAAAAATATTCCGTATAGCAATTATATTTCACTTACAGAAATTATACCATTAGTCGAAAACATAATGAACAAAGCAATTGAATTTAAAAATAAAAACTTATCAAATTGAAATACATAATATTAATATTAATTAAGTTTTATCAAACTGCCTTCTCTCCTTGGTTAGGTTCTAATTGTAGATTCTATCCAACTTGTTCCAATTACGGATACGAAGCTATTCAACGATTTGGGATAATTAAAGGTGGATGGCTTGCTATAAAAAGGGTTGCTAAATGCCATCCTTTTCACCAAGGTGGGCTTGATCCTGTACCTGATAAAATTATTAAAGTAGATTTTATAACAAAAAATAACACTAAAAATGGATAAAAAGTCGATTATTGGATTTGGTCTTATATTTATTATTGTGGTCGCTTGGATGTATTTTGAGCAAAGCCAAGTGAAGCCTCCTAAGCCAAATCCTAAGCAAGATATTGCTAAAGAGATTCGCAAAGATACTAATCAAACCGAATCTATCAGTAAATTTAATACAAATAATGATTCATCAATCATTGATAATAAATTTGGTAAATACTTCTCTAAATTTGCAGAAGGTAGCGAAAGAATAATTACAGTAGAGAATAAATTATTTATAGCTAAAATATCAAACAAAGGTCCTGCTATTCTGAAATGGCAGCTAAAAGATTTCAAAAAGTGGGACAAAGTACCTACACAATTAATAAGAGATTTGCAAGGTGAATTATCTTTATCTTTTCTAACATACGATGGTAAAAAAATAGATTCGAGAAATTTGTATTTCAACACTAACTACGACAAAGATAGTATATATTTAGATGGTGCTAAAACAGTTCAATTTGAGTATATTATTGAGCCAGAGCCCGGTAAAAAAATTACTCGTAGATTTAAATTCTATGGCGATCAATATATATTTGATACCGAAGTATTAACCCAAAATATGGAAACTATTATCCCAGCTAATAGAGGTTACAATTTAGTGTGGAATAGTGGACTTAGTTACCAAGAGAAAAATTCGGTAAACGAAAGTGCAGATGCTCACGCTTTGGCTTCACTAAACGGTGATGTAGCCGAACTAAATGCAGATAAAGATGAACCTGTAGAGATGAGTGAAACAGGGATAGTTGATTTTGCAGGTATCAAAACTAAATATTTTGGAGTAGCTATTATACCTCAGCCTTGGCAGAGTTTCGATGGAACCATAGATCTATATGGCAAAAAGAAAAAATTAAAAGATAATGGGGTAATGGAAATTTATTCTATGAATTATAGAATACCATTCAAGGAAGGAAATGATAAAAAGAGTTTTAGAATATATTTAGGACCTTTAAATTATGATATTGTGAGCCAATATGGTATTAATCAGATGGTTAATTTAGGTTGGAAATATGGTATTAGACAAATTGCTGAATACTTTATGCTTCCTATACTTAAATTCATTCATAGCATTGTATCTAATTATGGTATTGCTATTATCATATTTTCTATATTAATGAAATTGCTGCTATACCCTCTTTCTATTCAACAAATGAGATCTACTCAAAAAATGCAGTTGCTTACACCAGAAATGAATAAAATACGCGAAAAGTATAAAGACGATAATATGAAGCAGCAGCAGGAAACAATGAAATTGTATAGCGAATATGGTATCAATCCAGCTGGTGGGTGCTTGCCTATGATATTACAAATGCCAATACTGATAGCTCTATGGCAATTGTTGGGGTCTTCTATTGATTTACGTCAATCCCACTTTATTTGGTGGATTACAGATCTTAGTACACCAGATGTGATTGTAAACTTTGGATTTTCTATCCTCGGTATTTCGCATATTTCTGGATTAGCACTTGCAATGGGGCTTACAATGTTTTTCCAACAAAAAATGACTGTTGTAGATCCTCGTCAGAAAGCTATGGTATATATGATGCCTATTATGTTTACAATAATGTTTTCTAACTTTCCATCTGGGCTTAATTTGTATTACTTTATGTTTAACCTATTATCAATTATACACCAAGTGTGGTTAAATAAATACTCTTCCAATCGCCCTACATTAGAAGAATTACGTAAATCACCCAAAAAGGAAGGCTGGCTACAAAAGAAAATGGCAGAAGCTCAGAAATTAGCTGAATCGCAAGGCAGAAGTGTACCGGGAGCTAAAAATTTTAATCAAAATAAACCTAGAAAGAAAAAATAAGATAATTAATTTCTATATATGAAAAATTAAAATGAGGCTGAAATATAAATCAGTCTCTTTTTTTATATTATGAGGAAATTGCAACTATCTTATATAATGAAAGGGATAGAGAACTTGCTCAGATCTTAGTAAGAATAAATAATGCTCATTAAGAAACCCTAAACTTGTGGGATATAATACATCTTAATATTGCTGAAAGATTTTTTCTGTATTATCATTTAATGTGTTAAATCAATTATTCTAAAAAAATGAATTATTGTTTATATCTTTTCTAACAAATTAAATTATTATATTCAAATTTAATTAATTTGAAATTGTCAATTCTCATAATATCATTAAAGAGTTTATAATAACAATGATTTAATTTTTAATTCTCCAGATGTCCTACACTTTTTCCTAGTCGTCCTGCACTTCCAAAGTGTAGGACATTCCTTTTTATTAATTATCATTACTTAACATAAAAATATATAATTTGCTATATTATATAGACTTAGAAGTGCATTAAAATATTTGATGTTAATTGCAGATAAATTATTTTAAGAGAATTTAAGTAAATATGTCGGAATAGTGTCGGATTTTTATTACTATTGTACTAATCTGTTTCTTAGTTTTTGGAGTTTGGTGTGACTGTTAATTTTTATCTTGATAGTAAAATTCTATCTGACGGCACTAAAAAAGTATATTGTTATGTTCGTGGGATTGAACCTAAAAAAAAGACTATGATTGATACTAAAATTAAAGTAAAACCTGATAATTGGAATGCTAAAAAACAAGAAGTGAAAAGAAGTGAAAACTTATACTCACAAATGAATATTCATTTAAACCAGATTAGAGAAAAGATAGAAAGATTATTTTTAGAGGAACTATCTGCTCACAATAATATAACTAAAAACAATTTTGATAGAGTCTTAAATGAGAATTTATTTAAGGATGAGATTAAAAATAACAGCAAATCTAATGAACAATCATTTTCTGTCCAAGAAGGGTATGAGTAAGCATTAAGAGATGGATGACTTGTAATTCCACCTTTGGCACTTATATAATTTTTATAGTCAAATTCTATTGATGAGTTTTGCTTATAAGCTACTCCTATTCCACAAATAGAATCTGCCCAAGCGTAGTAGTTACCCATAAATGAAGCATTTATCATCGGACTACCATATTCTTTTATATCGCCATAAACTGTATTTTGTATTGCATTTGCATACGTTGGTGGTATAACACTTGCATCACCTACATCCAAAATCATCTCGCAAATAGGGTTTTTATACTTTTTACAAATATTTGTATCAGGGTAACAGGCGGGATAATCGCAAGTTGATATACTATCATTAGCTTTTGATTGGAATACAATATATGCCTTGGTACTTAATCCTTCTTGTTTAACTGTAATTGAAGGATAATAGCTTGGTGGAGCTTGTAATACAATAGAATCACTCCGTAAATCTTTTATATGCACTTCCTTTGATACGTAAATTTCTGGTTCCCAAACTATTTGCTTATTGCTTGATTTTATATCTATTGGATAGCTACGACGGTAAAATACACTCATTATATTGTGGTATAAATGATTAGTGTCGGAGTTTGGCTTGTGATATACTAAATGATAACGAACCTTATTAGTATCATTTCCATCTTGAAAAACTATAAATTTCGTTTGATTTGAGTGTTCTAAATTTCCAGTTATATGCTCGGGCTTATAAATCTCTACCTTAAACATTTTGCCCTCACCTGGTAAGCAATTGATAGCAAGTGAACTATTTTGACCAATTACGGTATCAGTAGCATTTTTAAAACGTTCCTTACGCCACCAAGGCCAATCTTCATCATAAGTTTCATCGGCTTTTAATTCCTTAACGTGCAATAGTGCATAATCATCACTTGTACTATCGCAATAGTTAAATGGTATCGTTATCTCTCTTGCTCCAAGTCGTTTCCAATAATATGATTGCCATACACTATTAGGATAACTCGCACCCTCGGGACGCATAGGATTAACTCCACCAGAATCACATAACTCATCAAATTCTGCTGTACTCAAAAATAATATTTGTTTTTTGCTTGAGTCGGCATCAAAATAAATTAATGGGTCAGTGCGTTTATTTTGCACTCATATTGTAAATGAATTTTTCATTGCTAAATCCGAAGTATCTGCAAGGATTGTTACATCGCAAAATGTGTCATAAGTTGATTCGTATTCGTTATTTTCTTTATAACCTTTAAGAGAATCTACTGTAAAAAAACGGCGAGTTTTGATATTATCTAATTTAACATATTTATTTAATATACTGTCTTCTGTTAGTACAGGATGCTGTTTATACCATAATTTATAACCTATGCTATACCATGCTTGCAGACGTTGCGCCATTAGAAATTCTTCATTTTGGCGAATCATCTCATGCAATTTACGCATTTCCATTCTTATACTTCGCTTACCCATATATATCCTATTCGGCAATGTTCCCATATATGTAGCTACTGTATCGGGAAATTTTACTACATTTTGTAAACCTTTTTTTTTGAAAAAATGACTATAGGAGCTATCTATATAATCATTATCAAAAAGAGGGTGAGTAAGAAATTCATAATCGGGTAAAGAAGCATAATTAGAATCCTTATCTTTCATATCTATTTCACGGGGTATAATTCTTACTTCTTCATCGTAATCCATTCCACCATCATACATTAAGCCTTTCGCTCCTAAGATTACGGCGTTCCACATCATTAGCTTGTACTGTTCACCTGTTATATTGCAATTTGAAGCTTGCGAATTAATGATTTTTGTAGTTTCAATACTATCAGAATTAACATAAATTTTTTCATTCTTAAAATCGGATTGTAAAAAACCTTGAGGATACCAAGGCTTGTCTGTAAATATATAGCCATTATGCAAACCTTCAACAAGTCTTTTATACTGAAAATATTCCCAATAGACCATCGGCGAAGTATGGCCTTGATAATATCCAACATTACCAGGGCTTAAATAAACATCAATGTCTGCTCCACGCATTTTTTCGACGGACTTCTTACTTCCAAGAAATGTGTCATACTCAGAATTGAATATATTCATCAGTGTACCATCTTTATATCGCGTATATCCTTGATAATAACCAAAAGTTTTCCATGAATTTGGATATGTTATTTTCTTAATCGTGTCTATGTATTCTTCTTGTTTGTTAGATGCTGAGAACGGTACTGCAACCATTGGTGTAAATTTATAAAGACTAACCCATCTATCTGCAGGATTTATATAATGTTGATAGTGATAAGGTAAGTATGGTGCGTTCTGGCCAGATACAATATCGCCAACAATCTTTCTAAAATGACGCTCCGCACCCCAATTTGCAGGGCTTCCCTCTACATTGAATATGAAACGATAGGGCTTATTGCCAGCACTTGTATATGGTTCATTAGCAAATTGATCTAAATTTTGCTGTATGCCCTGCACTATGAGGCTATCATAAACCCCTTGAAATATACGTCTTGCATTAGGTGTTTCAAATTTTATCCAATCTATAGCCACAGGTGAATTACTGAGATAAGTTACCTCTATTTTTAAGCTATCAATTTCGCCTTCTGAAGCTGTAGAAGGCATATCTACATGGGGGCTAAGTTTATGGTTATTAATTTTTGAATTGTCAAAAATCATAAATCCAGAAATAGTAATATCGTCAGTATCAGTAGGCAACATACTTCGAGTAATTATAAATTCTGTTGGTCTATTATTTGTATCTACACCAACAAGATTTCTGATTTTACTACTATCATAAAGGTTTGATAATTGATAATATGAATTGTATGATGGGTCGGGGACACTATCAAATCGTGCATAAGTTGTTGGATAAATCTTTTTGTTATCTTCATCTTTATCGACGTAAACATAAGGTACTCGTATCTTTAATACGGAATCACTATGTGATGTATCGGACGGAAATGCATATTTTGGTCTTCGTAAGTTGATACTAATATAGTAGGTTTTACCTGAATATTCTTTTTGGATGGTATCATTATAATCTCCATGAAGCTCGGGTATATAAGATAGCACATTATTGGGCCAAGGATCGCTTAGCACGACTGAATCTATCAAACCTATACTATCTATAATCAATCTACTATAATTTACATTCTGCGGATCACTGAGTACTGTACCGAGGCGGTGTAAAAAACCAAATATAGGGTTTTGTGGGTCACCTTCGCGTATATTTAATTTATATTTA
>JBDHXE010000086.1:0-9475 GCA_039810525.1 Chlorobiota bacterium
TCCTAATTGTAAATTGTGGAAAACTTTATATATGTTATTATAAAAAGAGAGGCTGACTTATGAGACAGCCTCGACTGGGAATTAAAAATTAAATCATTGATGCTGACTTATGAGACAGCCCCTACGATATATATTATATACTAGCACAAAACGAATACTCTCTAACCAACAAAAATTGTATCATTATTCTTTTGTCTTGACTTTTCCTTCAATATTGGGCAGAAAACCAGCTAATAAACCTAACAAGGGCAAGAATGAACATACTTTAAATACAAACTCTATACTTGTCTTATCAGCCAATGCACCCAATGCAGCCGAACCTACTGCACCCATACCAAATGCAAATCCAAAAAATAAGCCCGATATCATTCCTAATTTACCAGGTATCAATTCCTGTCCATATACTATAATAGCAGGGAAAGCAGATGCTAAAGTCATACCAATAAATATACTTAAAATAGACGTCCAAAACATATTAACATAAGGCAAAAGCAAAGTAAATGGTGCTATACCCAAGATGGAAAACCATATTATCCGCTTCCTACCATACTTATCACCAAGAGGTCCACCAATCATTGTACCTGCCGCTACAGCAAACAAAAATATAAATAAAAACACCTGCGAACCTTGTACTGACACTCCAAAATGATGTATCATATAGAATGTAAGATAATTCTGCATTGAAGCCATATAAAAGAATTTAGAAAATATTAGCATAACTAATATAGATAATGCTAATATTATCTTAATTTTAGGAATATCATTTTCTTTTTGTAACCCTAATTCAATAGTGTTTTTCTTCTGAAAATTTTGCTTCTTAGACCATTTGCCTACATCCCATAATATTTTGATAGCTATCAAAGCCAACACAGCAAAAGTAGCTATATAATGCTGGCCAAATGGTATAATAATAGATGCCGCCAATAACGGGCCTACTGCTGTACCAGTATTACCACCTACTTGAAAAAGCGATTGAGCCATTCCAGCACGTCCGCCCGAAGCATATCTCGCTATTCTGGATGATTCTGGATGAAAAACAGAAGAGCCCATACCTACCAGAGACACAGACATAAGGACAGTTGGAAAACTATTAGCAAGAGAAAGAAATAACAAGCCTAATAAAGAAAAACACATACCTATTACAAGAGAAAATGGCTGAGGCTTCTTATCTGTAATATAACCTACCAATGGCTGCAGCAACGATGCAGTCAATTGATATGATAGAGTAATAAGTCCTATTTGAGTAAAACTCAAATTATAATTAGCCTTAAACATCGGATATAATGCTGGAATTACCGATTGTAGTCCATCATTAAGAAAATGCGCTGCACTTAATGAAAATAAAATCGAAAATGCAGTGCCATAAGGTTTTACATTCTTAGCAATTTTATAATTAAATAATTTAGTTTTCATTCCTTATTTTGATTACTCTCACTTTCCATACATCATGCCCCTTTTCCAAATATTCCCATCTAAAAGGTTCATTACTCTCAGCTTCCATTTGATAATATAATGGCTTGGGATCGTGATCGTTTACAAATTCAAATGCTTCGCCCGGTTTGATATCTGCAAATGCCTTATAAAACATTTCGTGGCGTTCTGTAGGTGGATATGGGCGTACATCAAATTCATTTACTATCGCAAAGCCTGCATCTCCAAGTCCACTTTGATCTTCCTTTTTGATATGAATTATATATTCGCCCGGAGTTTGCTGCTTTACTTTCCAAGTATGCCTTCCTGCATATTTTTCAGAAAAACGTTCATACAATTCACTTGGCTCTTCTTTGGCAATTATTTCCATCACAGTGCCTTGCTCCATCATTCCATAGCGATGGAAAACAACTTGTTTCCATTCTTTTGGTTCCATTTTCCTCAAATCCAACAAAGTAGATATATCGTTAAACTCTCTACCTTTTGAATCTTCGGTGCGAGTTACTCTGACTTTCCACTCTCTACCACCACGATTTAGGTACTCCCAGCCAACTACATCGCCATAAATAGAGCGAAATTCATAAAATAGTGGTATAGGGTCGTGATCATTAATAAAAATAAAGCTATTGCCCGTAGCTAATTCTTTGAACTTTCTTAATAATAGCTCATGTCGTTTGATAGGTATCAATGTTCTTACATCTAACTCTTCTATTATATTTAAATTCACATTCATAATATCTTTTTATTTAAGTATGAATAAACAGTTAATTAATACATTATGTATATTATCTAATACTATGATTTAATAAGTAATCTAAGACGTTTTTGGAATAAGCTAATTATATCAAAGCACCTAAAATGGCTTTAATATCATAAGCAATATTATAATTAAAAATAAAGCATTTTCTATCCTTTCAAAAAAGAATAGCTTTTTGGCTAATTCATAATACTCAGATGGTATCTCTTCTGAATCATTGTTGTTTAGTAACTCTTTAATAGGTTTGGATCGCGGCGATAGAAATAAGGGGCCAAAGGCTAATGCGATTAAAAATAAAACTAAACTCGTAACATACCAGCCCAAAGAAAATAGATAATCATTGATAATACCCATACTTATTCCAGATAGCAGCAATAGTGTGCCGCCTACCATTACAAATATATGCAGTTTATTTCTAATCAAATATGCGTGCTTCAATTCAGACATTGTTTTAGCTTTGGTAACTATATATATCATCACAAAACCGGGGCCTAAACCTAAAATTGCAGAAAAAATATGAATTACAACTAAAATCTTATACAAAATCATTTATATTGCCTTATTACTAAACCATACAATTACAATATTTAAACAATTCTAATAATAGTTAAACCAAAGACTTATTAACATTTTATTGATATCTTGCTAATACCTAACACCAAGTATAAAAGTAAACTAATATTATAATTGCCATCAACCATAATTTAAAAATATGATATTTTTTTTAAATTTAATAGCTTAATAAAATAGATAATAATAAGAAATAGCAGTCATTCTTTGCCACTTATTATAATAATAAAAGTAATTTTAAGTTATATAAATATGACATTGGCACAAATTAAAAAAGATATATGATTACAATTGATAATTATTTAGATGTTCATTATATCCACAGAAGCAATTGGCTAAGAGCGGCTGTATTAGGAGCAAACGATGGTATTATTTCGATATCTAGCTTGGCAGTAGGTGTAGTATCAGCACAAGCCACTCGCGAAGGATTATTGCTTGCTACAGTCGCTGGATTAGTAGCAGGAGCGCTTTCGATGGCAGCTGGAGAGTATGTATCAGTAAGCTCTCAGACCGATATAGAAAGAGCTGATATAGAGCGAGAAGCCAAAGAATTAGAAGAGATGCCCGAAATAGAGCTTAATCTCCTTGCCCAAATATACGAGCAGCGTGGACTCACGAAAGAAACTGCACAGCAAGTAGCCAAAGAACTCACAGAAATTGATGCATTAGCTGCCCATATTCGTGATGAATTAGGTATTAATGAGCTAAATAAGCCTAAACCAATCCAAGCAGCATTAGCATCTGGTGCCGCATTTACTACTGGTGGTTTACTACCACTATTAGTTACCTTAATATCGCCTATGGAATATATGGAATATATGCTTTATATTTTTACCATTATAGCCCTTGTCTTATTAGGAGCAATCTCTGCTAAGACAGGTGGTGCAAGTATAGCACGAGCTATTATTAGAGTAGTAATTTGGGGAACTATTGCTATGGTATTGACTGCAATTGTAGGATATATTTTTGGTGTTAATATATAAATCAATAAATTATTCAACAACTTATAATTATTCAAAATTCTATAATCTTATTATTTTTTATTTATCTAAAAAATTCATAAGTTTAAATCTTTAATAACTATCAAATATAGGAAAATATTATGAACTTGAAGTTTGATAACAAAGGTAACATTTTGGTGGTTACTCTTAATGAAATGAAATTTACATATTTAGCTGCTTCCGACTTCCGTGATAGAGTAGAAAAACAAATAGAAGAAGGAGCTACCAATATACTAATAGATCTCGAAAAAGTAACATATATTGATAGCTCCGCAATAGGTGCTATTACGGCCGTCTTCAACTACCTAAATCAATATGGAGAATCAAACGAAATAAAAGTCAATTTTGCTGTTTGTTCTATCAATTCAAGTATCGAACTTTTATTCTCAATATTACATATCAAAAGCGTAATTAATGTATATGAGAATCAAGAAGTTGCATTAGCCCAAATGATGCTAAATCAATAATATTTATATTTACAATTTATGGCAAACAACTCTTCTCACCATATTTTAGGAACAGCTACCAATCTATTAGGTTTCTGCTTAGTAGTAGTGACTTCGATACATTTATCTGACAAAGCCGACAATAGCTTTATAGACGAAGTAGCAGCCATGGTTGCATTTATGCTGGCAATGTCTTCTATTTTTTCTTTCAAATCTATTTTATCAAAAGATGAGAAGAAAAGTCTAAAATTAGAAACCCTTGCGGAATATCTTTTTCATGCTTCATTGGTAGGTATTTTAATTATTATACCATACATTTTTGTATATTATATTTCTCATTGATTGAATATTGAAAAGCAATGCACAAAACATTTGCCGACAAAGTAATAGAATTTAATTCTCAATTATATTACCCTGATAATAATTTACCTGATAATTACCAAGTCTTAAACCCATTTATAGACAACCCCGAAACTAATGATATTATGCAAAAATTCTATCATAAGTTTTATAACGACACTAATCAGCGAAAATTCATTATAGGTATCAACCCCAGCAGACATGGCGCTGGAGTAACAGGCGTTCCATTTACAGATACCAAAAGATTAGAGAGCAGTTGTGGTATCAAAATGATTTCTGCACATACCCACGAAGTCTCTTCAGTATTTATGTACGATATGATAGATCAATATGGAGGCGTATCAGATTTTTATAATAAATTCTACATTAATTCACCATTCCCATTAGCCATTATTAGAAAGAGTAATAATGGTAATTGGTTAAATGCCAATTACTACGACGATATAGAACTATTCTATAAAGTAAAACAATTTATGATACAATCTCTCAAAAAACATATTGCAATAGGTTTAGATCCATCAGAAGTTTATGTATTAGGTATCAAAAATGCCAAATTTATAAGTAATATTAATAAAGAAGCTAAGCTATTCGGCAAGATTATAGTGCTCGAGCACCCTCGATTTATCCAACAATACAAGTCAAAAGAAAAGAATATATATATAGATAAATACATTATGGCCTTTAAAAAATAATAATGAAAAATCAAATTAATCATATAATTTATACAATTGGACACTCTACTCATAGTATAAGCATTTTTGTTCAAATGCTGCAATCCTATAGCATACAAACACTCGTAGATGTACGAAGCATACCGGGCTCCAATAAATACCCACAATTCAATAAAGAATTGCTACGTAATTCCCTATTAGATTCCAGCATTAATTATATCCATTTATTAGAGTTAGGCGGCAGGCGAAAAGTAAACAAAAACTCACATAATAACCGCTGGCATAATAATTCTTTCAGAGCTTATGCCGATTATATGGAAACTACCAATTTCACTAATGCTATATCAGAACTGCAATCTATTGCTAATAATTCACTTACAGCATATATGTGTGCCGAATCACTTTGGTGGCGCTGCCATAGATCTATGATTTCAGATTATCTCAAATCAAAAGGTTGGGTAGTTTATCATATTATGGGTATAGGCAAAACAGAAGAACACAAATATACAGAGCCTGCAAAGCTTATAGATAATATGTTAGTATATTACGACAACTAATAAATATATTAATAATTTGATAATTTTTATTAATTTTGCATATCATTATTAATATCTAATAATTATTTAGCAAAAGGAATAGTCTATGAAAAAAAGATTGCTGTATTTAACAATTTATTCTTTAATACTTCTCAACTTATCATGCAACGAAAAATACGACTCAAATACAGCTAATAGCCAAGCACCTTCTAAATCTATCTCCGATAAAAGTAGCGCAGATATTAAAGAAACTGGACTAATCAACCAAAATATAATAGATAATAGCGGCAACCCACAAGATACTCAGATATCTACCAAAATTATAAGAGATGGCAGTATATCTATCAAAACTACTGACCTTAAAGATAGTAAAAATAAAATAGATAAATTGATTAAACAATATAATGCTTATTACGAAAGAGAAGAATTAGACAATAATGAATATAATACTTCTTACAATCTAAAAGTAAGAGTGCCTATCAGCAATTTTGATAAATTAATAGCAAATATGGAAAACAGTGGATTTAATATTAAGAGCAAAACTATCCAAGTTCGCGATGTAACTAACGAGTACATAGATATAGAGTCAAGATTGAAAAATAAACAAGATTACTTGACCAAATACAAAGATCTACTATCCAAAGCAACTAATATTAAAGATATTGTAGAAATAGAGAATAATATACGTACAATTCAAGAAGAAATAGAAAGCCAAGACAATCAATTAAAACACCTAAATAGCCAAATATCTTATAGCAATTTAGATATATATATATTTACCCAAAAAGAATACCGAGGCAGTAACTACGATATTAGCTTCTGGGATAGATTAATCGATTCGTTCAATAATAGTATGTATGCTATAGTAGATTTCTTCTTTTTTACAATATCGGTATGGCCATTTATCGTGTTGATTATTATTGCATATATAATAATCCGAAAAGTAAGAAAAAGAAATAAGAGCAGATAAGTATTGCAGCAGAATAATAAGATAAATATATTTATCTATTATATTTAGGTAATATGCAATCATACCAATATTACAATTATTTTATATTAAATAAATCTTTTATTTCATAATTAAGTTTAATATTTATTTTCTATTTTTGTATATTAACGTTATTCTATTAATCGAAAAAAAAGATATAATATATGTCACTATTTAATGTATTTTCAAATGATATAGCAATAGATTTAGGTACTGCTAACACCCTAATTTGGATGAGAAACAAAGGTATAGTACTAAACGAACCTACAATAGTAGCTTACGATACAGCAAGTAAAAGAATAATAGCTATTGGCAAAGAAGCTCAAGCTATGTTGGGCAAAACTCATAAAGAAATTAAAATTATTAGACCATTACGAGATGGAGCTATTGCAGATTTTGAAATTACAGAAGGAATGTTGCGTGCTTTTATTCGCAAGGTCTCCAATTCATGGCAGCCAGCTAAAAGAGTTGTGGTATGTGTGCCTTCGGGATGTACAGAAGTTGAGAAAAGAGCTGTACGAGATAGCTGCGAGCATGCAGGAGCCAAAGAAGTTCATTTGATAGCTGAGCCAATGGCTTCCGCAATAGGAATAGGGCTCAATGTACACGAACCTATGGGCAATGTAATAGTAGATATAGGGGGAGGTACTACAGAAATAGCCGTAATTGCTCTTTCAGGTATAGTAGTAGATGAATCTATCAAAACCGCTGGCGACGAAATGACCATTGCTATTGTACAATATTTCCGCAAACAGCACAATATATTAATTGGAGAACGCACCGCAGAATCTATCAAATGTGCCGTAGGCTCTGCTACACCACTCGAAGAAGAAATAGAAATAGAAGTAAAAGGTAGAGACTTAGTATCTGGCATTCCTAAAAGTATCAATGTAGCTTCTGATGATATTAGATCTGCATTAGCAGAAACTGTAAAGGAAATTGTAGCAGCTGTATTAGCTCTCTTAGAGAGAACCCCCGAAGAACTATCATCAGACATATACGATAGAGGTATCATTTTATCTGGTGGGGGTAGCCTATTAAAAGGATTGGATAAAAAATTAAGCCAAGCTACTTCATTGCCCGTACATATTGCCGAAGATCCACTTACCGCAGTGGTACGAGGCACAGGTATTGTAATGGAAAACTTGTCTGATTATACATCAGTATTAATTAAAAGCACTAAACTTTAATTGATAGTTTTGCAACTATTGCAAAAGAGTATTAATTATGCTGCAAAATATAATTAACTTTGTTACTAAATTCAAAGAATATCTTACCTTTATTGCATTGGTAATTCTTTCGTATTCTCTAATTACAATAGGTAATACTCAGCAGATAAGCGGATTTAGAGCTGTTATGATAGTAATGAATGCGTGGATACAAAATAGCCTATCATGGATACCAAACCCAGCAGCTATCAAAAATGAAAACAAAGCACTTCGCGACCTCAATCTACAGCTTTCAGACGAAGTATCCAAATTAAGAACGGCTTCTGTAGAAAATGAACGACTACGAAAAATGCTCAAATTCAGAGATACTACTACTACCGATATGATAACGGCCGAAATAATAGGCCGAAATTCCATTGATTTGAAAAATTATATTACCATCAACAAGGGGAGCAATTCTGGTATAGCAAAAGGTATGCCCGTAAGGACTGATGCTGGATTAGTTGGGTTAGTAATAGGCTGCTCTGCCAATTATTCTCTAATAGAACTACTCAACAATAATACTACCAAAGTATCTGCTGTCATCGAAAGAACAGGAATTAATGGTATATTTGCATGGGATGGTGGAGAGAACTTTACTATTAATAATATTCCCTCATCTTTTGATGTTAAAAAAGGCGATATTGTAACTACCTCTAATTATAGTAATCTATTTCCTGCCAATATCCCAATAGGCGTAATAGACAAAGTGGACAAAAGCTCTTCTACAATTTTCTATAATATTAAAATAAAAACATTAGCTAATCTCAAGACTATTGAAGAAGTATTTGTAATCAAATATATCCCAAACGAAGAGAGGAATCAGTTATTAGAAGCTATCGAAAACAAAATGATGGAAAAAAGGAAAGTAAAATAAATGAAATACGATTTGGAGAGCAATGCAGAAAAATTATCAAGAAAAAAACTATTAATCTATCCTTTACTGGCTATTATACTTGGATTAACTCAAATATCTATTATTAACTTTCTTGAAATTGGCAATGTATCCCCTAATTTAATGATTATTCTAATAGTATGGATTACTATTAGAGAAGGGCAATTTGTTGCTTTATATTCAGCGTTTTTGATTGGAATATTCTATGATATTATCAAAATGGACGTAATAGGTACTAATGCTTTGTCTTTGCTAATTACAGCCTTTGTAAGCGGATTCTTTTATAAAGAAGGCAAGGCAGAATTGATAATTCGAAGTTTCAAATTTTTAATAATTGTAATGATAGGTGCTATTTTTCATAATATTATTTATTACTTTCTTTATTTAAAAATTAGTTCAATATCATTTTGGAATTTCTTCCTTAAATATGGTATTGCTTCGAGTTTCTATACAACTGTTTTTTCATTTTTTCCAATATTTTTAAGTTTTAGGAAACGTTCTACTCATATTTAATTAGAATAAAATTTTATGTATTTATCAGAATTAGAAATTTTTGGATTCAAATCTTTTGCTCTTAAGACCAAACTTAAATTTGCAGAAGGTTTATCTGCT
>JBDHXE010000087.1:0-9428 GCA_039810525.1 Chlorobiota bacterium
ATAGCTTTATCTAATGGATTAGTAGGCTTATGTGGAGCTGCAGTAGCACAATATCAAGGGTTTGCTGATATTGGTATGGGTATAGGTATGGTTGTAAATGGATTAGCAGCTGTAATAATAGGAGAAGCAATTTTAAAGATACCATCTATTTATGCACGAATATCAAGTGCAGCTTTAGGTTCTATTTTATTTAGATATATGATAGCATTTGCATTGTTTGCTGGTATGAACCCAATAGACCTAAAATTACTAACAGCTTTGTTTGTATTATTAACATTATTTATTTCGTTTGCTTCTAATCGAAAAGGAAGAAAAGCCAAATTTAATTTTAAAATAAATCAATTTAAAAAATATACAGTCGCAATCAGTATGATAGCTATCATTGCTCTAATAGGTGGAATATACTTTACGAAAACAGAAGATAAGAATACTAATATATCTGCTAAGAAATATAAAATTGGTATTGTACAAATAACTTCTAATGGAATATTAGACATAACCCGCGAAGCTCTTCTTAAAGAATTAGAAGAAATAGGCTACTCAGAAGACGATTTAGAAATAATTCAAAAAAATGCAAATGGCGATATTGCAACATTGAACAATATAATTGATAATTTTGTAGTTGAAAAAGTTAATCTTATTGTTTCGATTTCTACACCTGCTACACAAGCTGCTATGAATCGTTCTAAAGGAATTCCAGTAGTATTTGCTACTATAGCCAATCCATTTATTATCAAAGCTGGTATTAGCGAGACAGACCACTTACCTAATATTACAGGTACCTATGGCTGGGCACCCATGGATAAAACTATAGAATTAGTGACCGAAGTTTTAGGCAATAAATTAAAATTAGGTATAGTCTGGGATATAGGGCAAGCTAATTCTGAATTTAATGTGCATAACTTAAAACAAACTTTAAAAAATTATCCGAATATTCAGTTATTTGAAGCTACTATAAGTAGCACATCTGAGATACAACAAGCGGCAGTATCTCTTATTAACAAAGGAATTGATGCTTTTGTACTTGCACCTGATAATACTGTATATTCAGCATTTGACGCTATTTTAAAATCAGCGAATGAGAAAAAAATACCTATATTTATTAATGATGTCGAAAGGTTAGCTGATGGGGCATTATGCTCAATAGGCCATGATTATAATACCTCAGGTCAAGATGCTGCCCACATAGTAGATAGAATATTAAAAGGTGAGAACCCTGATAATATTCCATTTCAAAAATATTCTAAAATAGTCTGTGGCATTAATAACGATGCAGCAAAATTCCTTGGTATCAAACTAAACGATGAAGTCATTTATCGAGGCAATGAATTTGTTGGGTTGAAAAATGTTCAGAAAAAAAAGAAAATTGGAATCGTGCAGTTTGCTATGGAACCTAATGTAGAAGTATGCAAACAAGGGATATTGAATGCATTAGCTGGATATGGGTACAAAGACAAAGAAAATATTGAAATAATATATAAAAATGCAAATGCAGATTTTCCGATGATTAATTCTATTATGCAAGATCTCGAATCGAGAAATGTTGATATAATTGTACCATTATCTACACCGGTAGTCCAATCTGCAGTTCAGCAAGTTTATGATAATAAAGATATTTCTGTAGTATTTACTTATATTTATGATCCTTATAAAATTGGAGCAGCAAAAAGCCCAACAGATCACCTTCCTAACTTTACTGGTATAGCTTGCTTCCCACCTATGGAAGAAATGTTTGATTTAATAAAAGAAATGTTTCCTAACAAAACAAAGATAGGCGTAGTATGGAATAGTAGTGAAGCCAATTCGGAGTCTGTTATCAAATTTATTAGAGGATTTATTAAATCAAAAGGAATGGAATTAATAGAATCAACTGTTACTAACCCTAGCGAAGTACTCGATGCTAGCAAAGCACTATTAAACAAAGGAGCTCAAGTATTCCTTAATTCAGGTGATAATACACTCAATGTATCTTACGATAGCTTTGCCAAAGTAGCTGCCGACAACAATATTCCGCTTTTTTCTGCAGATGCTGAAACTATTTATAATAACACTATTGCAGTATTAGGACCTGATTACTACCGCACTGGTCTAGAAGGTGGAAATTATCTCGCTAAAATTTTAGATGGAGAAAATCCTGCTAAATTACCAATTTTGCAAACCAAAAAGACTGTTCTGTATTTAAATCAAGATGTTGCCAAAAAACTAAATTATAAATTTTCGGAGTCTTTACTCAAAAGAGCTAACAAAATAGTAGTTGATTCTACACTTAATGACCCTATTATTATATCTTCTAATAATAGCAAAGACAAAACTAAATCGACTAAAAACATACTTACTACAAATATTAAAATCAACAATATAAAGAAAAAGTCTACAGAACTGAGTAGAATGTATAATAATATAATAATAAAAGCAAAGGAAGTATAAACAATGATAGAATTTCAAAACTTCTCGAAGACTTTTAATCCTAATAGTATCAATGAAGTAAAAGCTCTCAAAAATATTAATCTTAAAATTGAAAAAGGAGAATTTGTTACTATTATTGGAACTAATGGTTCTGGCAAATCAACATTGCTTAATGCAATAGCTGGTACATTTATTGGAGATTTAGGATCTATTTTTATCAATAATAATGATGTAACATTTCAGCATGAATACGAAAGAGCAAGCGTTATTGCAAGAGTATTCCAAAACCCATTCTCTGGTACTGCTCCCAATATGACAATTGCAGAAAATCTCCATTTATCTACATTACGTGGCAAAAGCAGATTGCCGCTATTTAGATTGAATAAAAATAAGGTAGCACATTTGTCTAATATTGTAAAAGAATTAGAAATGCAATTAGAAGATAGATTAGATAATATTATTGGATCTTTATCGGGAGGGCAGAGACAAGCTATTACGTTGCTAATGTCTGTAGTCAATAAACCAAATGTATTATTATTAGATGAGCATACTGCAGCGCTCGACCCCAAATCAGCTAACCAAATAATAAGGCTAACTGAAAAATTTATTGAAAGAGATAATCTAACATCTGTAATGGTAACTCATAGTATGCAGCAAGCACTTACATTAGGTAATCGTACTATTATGATGTATAAAGGCGAGATAATTGAAGATATACCTATTCAAGAGAAAAGAAGGCTGACCGTTGATGATTTGTTGGATAGATTTAGCGAGCTTCGCAAAAAGGAAAAATTGACAGAAGATATGATGTCCGAATTTAGAAATGAATATTTTTAATTTATAAATATCGACTATTCAAACAGATAATATAAATATTAATCGAATCATTATTATTATATTTGATATTATATTTTTAACAAATAATTGTGTGTCCTTATGAGCAAAATATATATATTGATATCCATTCTAATGGTTAGTAATCTCTCGCAGCTTATATCTCAAAATAGGTTCGAAGATGATTTTGAAATTAACCATAATTACTGGTGGGTTGGTGAAGACCAAAATATAGTTAGTAAAATAGAAAACGGCAAATTGACCTTAGACTTCAAAGCTGATAATGCTTTTAGGGTTAATTGGCGTGAGTTACCAATAAATTATGAAAAAGATTTTCAGATCAGTGCAGAATTTAAGCAAAATTCTGGGATTATAGACCATGGATATGGTTTTGTATGGGGGAGTAGCGATATCTCAAATCTATATTACTTCATAATTTCAAGCAATGGATATGCGAGTATATTTTGTAAAGATAATGGAAATTGGCAGGCTATTAAGAAGTGGACTAAGTTCGAAGGTATTAACGAAATAGGTGAAATTAATAAATTAAAAATGGTGCAAAAGAATAAGAAACTTCAATTCTATATCAACGACGAACTATTTTTCGATTCTACTGGATACAGACCGTTCGGTAAATATATTGGATTTATAGTTAATAATACTATGGAAGTAGAGATAGATAATTTAATAATCGATTATTCGGAGCCCAAAATCTTAGTAGTAGATAACCCAGTTAAGAACACCAATAGAGAAAATCTTGGACTCTATATTAACTCTAAATATTCTGAGATTACTCCCATTATAGCTATTGACAACAATGAAATCTATTTTACAAGAAAAGATGACCCAGAAAATCTTGGAGGGAAAGGGAATGATGATATATTTTATGCAAGAAGAAATAAGGAAGGCTCTTGGGACAAAGCTATAAGATTGGGCGCACCACTTAATAATGATGGGCATAATGCTGTTGTGTCTCTCTCAGCAGATGGAAACTCAGTATTGCTGATGAATCAATATTCGGCAGATGGTAAAACTTTGAAAGGAGGAGGGCTCTCCAAATCATATAAGACTATTGATGGTTGGAGTATTCCGCAAGATGTTACTATCAAGAAATATTACAATAAAAATAAGAATTTTTGGGAAAATCAATTCCTATCTGCTGATAATAAAATACTATTAATGGCTATGCAACGAGACGATTCTTATGGAGATTTAGATATTTATGTTTGCTTTTTAGAAAATGGTGAATATACAGAACCTAAAAATTTAGGACCAATAGTAAATACCTTTTCATCAGATTATTCCCCTTTCTTAGCTGCTGATGGGAAAACTCTATACTATACTACATCTGGCTATCCGGGTTATGGTGAAGATGATATATTTATGTCTAAACGCCTTGATGACTCATGGACTAATTGGTCAGAACCCAAAAATTTAGGCGACGGTATCAATACTAATAAGAACGATGCTTATTTTGTGTTGCCAGCATCGGGTGAATACGCTTATATGACTACTACTATGAATTCTAATGGAGGCACTGATTTGATTAGTATTAAATTAAATGAAAGTGCTAAGCCAGATCCGGTAGTATTAGTTTATGGAAAAGTTTTAGATTCTAAAACTAACAAACCAATAGGGACAGACATAATAGTAAATAATTTATCAAATAATAAAGAAACAGCAATTGCTAAATCAAATCCTATCTCAGGAGAATACAAAATTATTTTACCGTATGGGCAGTTGTACGCTTTCTTAGCAGAAAGTGATAATTACTATTCAATTAGTGCTAATATGGACTTGAAAAGTTATTCTGAGTACAAAGAAATAGAAAAAAACTTATATCTTACCCCAATCGAAAAAGGCACAATACTCAGATTAAACAATGTATTTTTTGAATATGATAAATTTGATTTATCGCCTGAATCAAATGCCGAACTTGATAGACTATATAACTATCTCGCTAGCAATGATAATATCAAAATTGAAATATTGGGCCATACAGACAATCAAGGCAGTAATGATTATAATATGAAATTATCGAATAATAGGGCAAATTCTGTTAGAAATTATTTAATACAAAAAGGTATAAGTAATAACCGACTAATAGCAAAAGGATATGGTGCCACTAAGCCTATCAAAGATAATGCAACTGAAGAGGGGAGACAATTCAATAGAAGAGTAGAAGTTAAAATATTAGAAAATTAATATTAAATCATCAGACCTTCTATATTGATAATTAGAAGGTCTGATAAAGCGTTTTGATCTATTTAATTAAGTATAGTTTTCTAATAATGATATTATCACTTGATTTTAATTGTAGAATATAAATACCATTTGATAAACTAATACTATGCAAGCTATTTAAATTATAGTTAAATCTAAATATCCCTTGATTAAAATATTTATCTAATAACTGAATTTGCAGATTTCCCATTAAATCATATAAAGCTAAACTATAGGTATCTGGACTAGGTATGTTTAGCTCTACATTAATATTAGCAGAAGATGGATTTGGATAAATTTGCATATTTAGACTGTTGTCAATTGATTGATTTACCGAGGTTAAACTTACTGACGCGAATATACCCTTGCTATTATTATAGAAAGTAGCAGTATTAGATGTATCAAGAGCCGTAGTTCTTACAGAATAATATGCTACACCGTCATACTTGAATGTAGAATCAATAAATGTATTTGTACTAATTGGCTCTTTGTTCACCTTAGTATACAATCCGAACTCTTCGGTAGCTCTATAAATATTATAATAAAATTTTTGATTCTCATCTGGCGATTTCCATTGTAGATTAGCCAACCCTTTTACATCTACAGAAGCTACTAAATTATTTGGAGCTGGAATATCATAAGCAAACATTCTTAATGTAGGGTCTCCCATTAGAGCAATATGATTATTACGCATAGCTGTAGCATAAATAATCCCATTTGGATATTGTGCGGTATATACAAAATTTGGTCTATAATTAGCCATTACCTTAAAAGACAGCAGAGCAGAATAAGCTATTGGAAAATTAATCCCCATGTGATGAAAATACCAATGAGGCCTCCCAACCCATGCATTAGTAAGCATACTTGGGCTAGTAGCCAATGGAGCTCTTAGAAAATTATTCTTGCTATCCCAATCACCAAAATATGAACCGAATAGCATAGAATATATACCATGTAATTGAGATTTTGATATTTGTTCAGAAGTTCCTATCCCACCAGCGCTTTGATAAGTGCCACCTCCACAGCCATAAGACCAAAGATATGTATCATTTTTTAAAGACTCGATATAATCAGCTTTTGCAGTTGAGTTTTTACCCATCAAACTACCTAAATTTCGCCAACCACTTGAAGCAAATGATTCTAAATAAGAACTAGCACCAAAATTATCATCTACAAGGCCTTGCCATTTAATATCAAATTCACCGTTCCTATATTTATGATCTTTATTTAAATAATTCCTAATTAATTCCATTTCAGGATTAATTTTAGTAGAATCATAAAATAGTCCCATATCGTAAAAATCTACCCTGCCAACACCAAAATTTGGATTTTTCCCATTAAGTGTAGTAATATCGAATTTACCGTCTCCTGGAATATTTTTATTTTCTTCTCTCTGCCCATCAACTACTCTATTGACATATTGATCTGTCCAATCACTTTCATTATCAGTGTAAGCATAATATATATCAGCTGGCTAAGCACCCAAATGATTAGGGTGAGCGTCAGGATTCAAATCACCAGAATATGGTACAGGCACTCGACCAATTAGAAATAAAGCATTAATTTTACGATTCTTTTTAGTATATTCATTCATAATTATAGATTTTACTTGCTTTACTTTTTCTCCATCGAATTGTTCAGCTCTCGGAACAGGAATTACTTCTACACCCCATCCTTCACCCTTCATATCGTCTTTTAAACGAAGAATCTCATCTAAAAGGCATTCTTTGCACATCATTGATTCGTCTACCAATATTAATACCCAACCATAGTTATCTTGTGAAGGTATATTTATACCTGCTGCAATATAACCAAAACCAATGAATGGTAAAGAATCTACATTGTTACCATTTTGATAACTTCCTTTAGAAATTGCTCTTATCTCATATTCATATATATCGCCAACTTTAACTTGTTTATCTGTAAAAGTAAGAGTAAGAGAATCTAAAATTGCAATAGGCTGATCAATGAAATTATCACTCAATAAATACTTCCTATAAATTTGATATTGATAAGCCAAATCATTCTTTTGCCAAGACAAAGTAATTGATGGTATAGGTTCACTATTGCATTGAGCAGATATCATAACGGCAAAATACCTCGAAGTAACAATTTGTGAGTTATCTTGTGCATATACTCCTATTAAACTTAGCAATAAAACTAATAAATATTTGAAATAATTCATAATATCTCCTTGTAACTATTTATTAAATTCAAAGTTTTATAAATCATATTATTATAATAAATTGATGAATTAAATTCCTAAAATTCAAACCTCAGATTATACAAAATTTCATCTAAATAGATTGTAAATAATATTTTATCTAAAATAAAAAAATATGAATTAAAAAATCTATATTTATATACAATAAAATTTAGTAAGCTCTTAAATTATTTATTATTTTATAGATACTGTGGATTAATTCAAAATAATATTTAGGAAGAAATAAAAAAAGCCCAACTCATACTATTATGATTTGGGCTTCTACCATTAAATAAAAAATGGTTATTTATATTGTCTAATAAATTCTAATCTATCTTGTAATTCTGATACAGGTTTTAATAATTTTTCTTTATCCATAATAGCATCTTTTTGAGATTGAAATACCATATCATAATCTTTGCTCATTACAATAGCTTCTTCAGGGCATACTTCCTCGCAAAATCCACAAAAAATACAACGAAGCATATTAATTTCAAACTTGATAGGATACCTCTCTTTATCCCTTTCCATAGTTTCGGCAGCTTGTACTTCAATGGCTAATGCAGGGCATACCCTTGCACATAATCCACAAGCGACGCATCGCTCAGCACCATCTTCATAAACTAGTACAGGACGGCCTCTATAGGAGCCTTCTGGTTCCCATCTTTCTTCTGGATACTGACGTGTAAACTTTGGTTTAAGCATTTCTTTAAATGTTAATCCAAGGCCTCTTGCTATTTCAGGTAAATAGATCTTTTCCCAAAAATTTAATCTTTCATTTTCTGAATTTTTAGTTATATTCATAATTTTTAATATCTATCAATTTTTAACAAAACAAACACAAATAGTTAAAAGTTATTGTAAAAACATAATATAAGTTGCAGTAAAAACAACATTTAATAATGCTAATGGTAATAAAACTTTCCAGCCAAGTCCCATTAATTGATCGTAACGAAATCTCGGTAGAGTCCAACGAACCCAGATAAAAAAGAACAGCATAAAGCCAACCTTTACTGCAAATGCAATAAAATGAACTATCGCCAAACCTATAGAACCTTCGGTCAATCCCATTGAAGTAGGATCAAAAGGCAATGCCCAACCACCTAAAAATAATAAAACAATTAATACTGCAGCTGTAGTCATATTAGCATATTCTGCCAAAAAAAACATTCCAAACTTCATTCCAGAATATTCAGTATTATAACCACCAACCAATTCAGGTTCAGCTTCTGGCAAATCAAAAGGTGCTCTATTTGTCTCTGCAAAAGACGCTGTCAAAAATATAATAAAAGCAAGCGGTTGAGTAAATATATTCCATCTCCAACCATTCCAGCCTTGTTGATAATGTACAATATCATTTAGTGAAAAAGAACTTGCAAGCATAATTACAGCTATTAAAGATAATCCCATAGCTAACTCATAAGATATCATCTGAGCAGCAGAACGCAATCCACCTAATAATGAATATTTATTATTAGAAGACCAACCTGCCAAAGTAATTCCATAAACGCCTACCGAAGTCATAGCTAATATGAATAGTAAACCAATGTTTACATTCGAAGCCAAACCCAATTCTATTCTTCTATCGCCTAAATTAATATAATCACCTATTGGTATTACAGCCCATACTGCAAAAGCAATACCCATCGAAATAATAGGTGCTAATGAATGGAATAATCTATCTGCCCCTCTTGGCACTAAATCTTCCTTCATAAACAACTTTAATACATCAGCTATAGGTTGCAAAGTACCGAAAGGTCCT
>JBDHXE010000088.1:0-9352 GCA_039810525.1 Chlorobiota bacterium
GATTAAACAAATTGTTATAAAAAAAAGCAAATTAGCTACTTAATTCAACTACTTCTATAATTTTCGCGTGGATGAAAAGATCTATGAACTTCTTTGATAAACTCCCTATCAATATGAGTATATATTTGAGTAGTAGATATGTCCGAATGCCCAAGCATTTCCTGAACAGCTCTCAGATCAGCACCACCTTCTAATAAATGAGTAGCAAAAGAATGCCTAAAAGTGTGAGGGTGTACATTGAACAAGCCCGCAGAGTCAGCATAATACTTGATGATTTTCCACACTCCCATCCTACTTAGCTGTTTACCTCTCATATTTAAATAAACTATATCATTCGATAAAGAGTTACTAATAATATTACCTCTTACATCGCTAATATATCTATTAAGCCAATATAGAGCATTAGATCCTATTGGAACAATTCTTTCTTTCGAACCTTTCCCGAATACTCTTAATATTTCAGCTTCATTTATAATATCATTCTTTCTAATATTAATTAATTCGGATACCCGTAATCCACAAGCATACAGAGTTTCTATCATACTTCTATCTCTAATACCTTGCTTAGTATTAATATTGATCTTATCTATAAGTAATTCTATTTCAGCTATTGATAGTGTGTCAGGTAATTCTCTTTTTTTTCTAGTAAATTCTATATTTTCACTTACATCACTATCTATATATTTATTATAATATAGAAATTGGTGAAAAGCACGTATAGAAGATAAATATCTAGCGCGGCTAGATTGAGCTAATTCCATTTCATACAACTTGTATAAATACTTCTCTATATGTTCGGTTTTGACATCATTAATATGAAATATACTTATTTCCATCAAATATGTAAAATAATGTTTTAAATCAATTTGATAAGAATTAATAGAATTGAAAGCCAAACCCTTTTCAAATTTAATATAATTTAAAAATAATTGATGCTTCTTCTTAAAATCAGCCGAATAATCCACGCTCTACCTATTTCTCCCTAGGTATTTCTTTGTAATTTACTCTTTTGTGCGACATACTGATCAATGTTCTAGCAATTGTCCTTTTAATTATCTCTAACTCTTGCATAGTAATATCACATTCGTTAAATTGCCCGTCATTGGTCCTATCCTTAATATTTTTGTCTATAATATCTTCTATCTCTACCAAAGATTTACTTTCTACCCTCGATATTGCTTCAGCACTATCGCAAATCATCAATATAGCAGTTTCTTTTGAGTTTGGCTTGGGACCCGGGTATCTAAAATCGTTCTCATCAACACCATTCTCATTGACCTCTTCAAGGGCTTTTGCATAGAAATGCTTCACTAATGTAGTACCATGATGAGTAGCAATAAAATCTATTATCCTTTGAGGTAGCTTATATTGATTGGCTAATCTAATGCCTTCGCTTACATGCTCTATAATTATTTTGGCACTATTGATTGGGGCTAAAAAATCATGCTTATTGCCTATTCCAATTTGATTTTCTGTAAAATATTCAGGTTTCATAATTTTGCCAATATCGTGATAATAAGTTGCTACTTTAGTAAGCAAAGGATTAGCATCAATTTCACGTGCGCATCTCTCAGCCAGCAAAGCCACTGACATTGTATGCTGGAATGTACCAGGTGCAAGCTCAGATAATTTAATAAGCAAAGGGTGATCCAAAGAATCATATTCTTGTATTCTCAGATCACTCGCAATATTAGTGAGTCGTTCTATTAGAAATAATATACCAAAAGTAATTATAGGGGAAAGGAGAGCCCCTACAAATGCCAAAACTACATTAAGGCCAAATTTGTCCCAAGTAAAAGAACTATCCGAACTAAAGATAAAAATAGAAGCTAAATATGTTAAAAATATAAAGAACATCGATTTGTACACTTGAGTTCTATTTTGGATATCTCTTACAGTATAAGAAGAGATAGCACCACTAAATATCATAATTAACCCTAAGGTGTAATCATTATTTCTAATACCAGATACTAATAATCCCATAGTAACAGTCATTACGAAAGAAGTGCGAGAATCAAAAACTATAGTGCTAAGCATTGCAAAAGACGGAACTACTATAAAATATTCCGTTGGATAGCTTGTAATAAAATTACCAGATACCCAAGAAATTGCCGAAATTATTATCAATTGAAGCATAATAATAATTAATTGAACTGGATCGCTCGAAATTCTTTTTCGTAAAATCAATAAATAAACTATCAGAATTGTAAATATCATTGCAGCTTGGCCGATATTGCCAATATAGTATAGAATACCATACTTAGTGTCATTAATCATAAACTTAGAGCTTTGGTACGATAGTATTTTTTGAATAGAGCTTTCAGTTAATTTGTCGCCATTTTTGATGATTATTTCACCAGCTCGCACTATTCCTATTGTGCGAGCAACAGATTCCATAGATTGTATTACATTTTTGTCTGTCAATTCCTTACTAAAAATCAAATTTGGGTAATTGATTCTAGATATTATTGAAATGATAATGTTCTGCAAGTCAGGTTTGAAAACCTTCTTAGCTTTGTCTTGCAATTCTTCCATAAATATAGTCTTATCAACTATTCGCTCAGTTTGTAAAATATATCTACGATTAGCACCTACTTGGATTAAAATTTCATTCTTGGCTAATTTATCTATAGCTACATTAACGTAGCCATTATTATACACATTTTCTATATAATTAACCAAGAAATTACGTAAATTACTAATTATTATATCTCTTTGGCTTTTAGGTAAATTAATCAAAGACGAGATATCTTTATCACTCAACCCAACTTCACTTATTAATTCGGGAGTATCCCTAATAGTATTCAAAATATTATTGATGTTAGATATAGCAGTTTGTTTGATAGAATTATCCAATACAAAAATAGGTAATGCTTTTTCTGATTCAGAATTTCTTTCCGATATATATTCTTCATAATTTTTGTAAATTGGAAAAGTAAACTCAGCTATAAGGGGCGGATCTTCCCATAACATTCCGGGCTGTAACTTATGGATACTAGAATCATTATCTTTGTTGTTAATCTTAAATACAAAGAAAAAAGATACTACCAAAAAACCAATAACGATAATAATATATTTAATTTTATTACTACTATCCAAATTGATATTATCACTTATCCTATCATTAATTATTTTATTATATAAAGTTTCTTTTAATTTGCTCATCGTTTGCAACAATAAATATTTATTCAATAATACCAAAAATACAATTATTTTAGTAACGAAAAAAGGTTTAAATTAATGGAATGTATTTATTTAAAAGAGTATAGCCAAAGTACTAATGAATTAGCTATTACAGATATTAGTACTATTAGCCACATAAAAGCGCTTAGACTCAGACAATCAGAAGATGTAATGATTACAAATGGTCAGGGTATAAGTGCCATAGGTAATTTTATTACCTATCATAAACTCGTTACATTTATCTCCAAACAAATACTACCATCTAATTATAATGAAAACAATAATAATTTATCAGTACTTATATCATTATTAGATAATAAAGAACGTTTAGAATTTGCGATTGAAAAAGCTGTAGAATTAGGTATTAGTAATATATTCATTGCTCAAACACAATATGCTAGTAAAAGAAAATATAAAATAGAAAGATTAGAGTCCAAAATAATTGCAGCAATGCAGCAGTCTATGCGTACAGTTCTACCACAATTACATTACTTAGAAAATATATTTGATATTTTCAATAAAAAATATTATTTTTCAGAAGTTTACGTTGCTGATATTAGTGGAAATAATATTTCAATAATAAAACCAAAAAAGAATTCAATAATAATAGTTGGTCCAGAAGGTGGGCTAAGTGAAAAAGAATTAAATAAGTTCAGAAGTTTTAATAATACTATTTTCGTTAAGTTGGGAAGTAATAGATTGAGAGCAGAAACAGCGGTTATATCTTCAATATCAATTATTAATAATCAATTAGATAATTAGAATACTATGACAGTAGAATGGATAAAATGCAAAGGAGATACATGGTGTGATTTATTCAAACTTGATATGAACCATTCACTTTTAGATATTAATGGAGTTTTTGTGATATTTGGAGGTAATGGGGTAGATGACATTATATACATAGGATGTGGCAACATTAAATCCGAATTAAATAAATTAGTAAAAGACCCTGCTATTGTTGCCTTCAAATCTCATGGTTGCTTCGTTACTTGGGCACATACCAACAAACTAACTCAATCTGGAATTGCTAATTATTTAATTAATAATCTTAAACCAAAACTTAACCCAAAGGCTAGCAAGTCTCTTAATGTTACTGTTAATCTACCGTGGTCTTAATTATACCTTTTCTTTTCTTAAGATCCTTATTTTCTTTCTTGCATCATTCAAATATATAGATTCTGGATACTTAGTAAGTAAATCAATAAATAATCTAAGAGCTTCTGGCTCATTATTCTCTAAATAAAATGATTCTGCCAAATAATATGACAATTCATCTCCTCTTAAAGTATTAGGATACTTGCCAATCAAGTTATTAGCACAATTCCTAAAATCATTAAATTCTTTCAAATCAAATTTAATCATACAAGCTTGATACAAAGCAGATTCGCCTAATGAAGAATTATCTGATTTATCAGATACCTTGATAAAATTCTTATATGCATCGTCATATTTTCTTTGATATTTAAGAAATTCAGCTTTTACATAATCATTCAAAGGTTCTACAAAAGTTTTATTTTCTTCTAAGAAATTTAATTTAGATAAAGCATCATTTGCAGTATTAGATTCTGTATTCTTAATTATAATTTTAAACTGACTCTTAGCAGTATCAATATTACCATTATAATAATCGCACAAAGCAAGATAATAATTTGCTTCGTCTGCTTGATTTGGGTTATAAATTCGCCTATTATTAGCAATAGATAGAAAAGAGAGCTTAGCTTTGCTAATATTACCATCTATTAAATAATATTTACCTAAATTAAGAGCACCCAAAATTGCTTGATTAGAATTAGGAAAATCGTTAATTAATTTTTGTAATTCATCTATAGCAGAGCCAATATCGTTTAGCTTGTCAACATAAATAGCAGCAATTCTTAATCTAGATTCTGCTGCTTGGTTAGATTTAGGAAAATCGTCAATAATTTGATGATACCTTTTAATTACCTCATTATAAATTTTACTATCTGAATTTTTGGTATCGAATGCCAATTTGTCATCGAGAGCTTTAGTATATCCATAAATAGCGGTAGTATAATAAGGATTGCTTTTACCCTTAGCTATTAAAATATCATAAGCCTTCAAAGCAATATCAAATTGCCCATCTTGAGTGCTTAAGGTTGCAAAATTGATAATTTCATATCCATTTGCTTTTTTTAATTCATCTAATCTAATATAAATATCTAAAGCTTCATTGAGGCGTTGTGTAGTCCGTAGAAACCATGCGTATAATTCTTGATATGCCAATGCAGATGGGTTATTATTTGACAATTCTTTCAATGCCAATTTTAAAAAGTCATTCGCTTCTTTATTACTCATTAGAGCGTATATACGCCCCTGAGCTATAGCGATATTCATATTATTTTTTAGAGCTTCAATTATCTCACTAAACCCGTTTTTATAATCATTAGTAGTAATATAGAGTTTAATCAACTGATCAGAAAAAAGATTATTATTATCAATAGCACTTCTACCTAAATTATAAGTAGTTATAGCTTTGTCGAATAGTTTCAGTTCAGTTTGAGTTTGTGCCACTACCGAATAATTTACTTGAGATTCCTTATCCAATTTGATTGCTTTATTCCACAACTCATTTGCATTATCTACTTTACCAATTCTCCAATATAGCTCAGCTAACAAATTAGTTGATTCAAGGTCTTTATTGTTCTGATAGTAAGTTTCGGCAATTGGTAGTAATTGCGAATACTTACTTTCAATTTTCATAAGCTCAGAATATGCAGAAAAGAATTGTTTATTATTAGGTTCAGACTTAATTAATTCTTCTAATATCTTTTCCGCCTCTTGGTACATTCCATTTTGTAAATATGAAATGCCCAATTGAAACTTTTGCTGAGCTACACTTTGAGCACTAATAATATCAGGACTTATTACAAACAGATTTATTAATAATAACAAAAATACTTTTTTCATTTTTATATATATTTTAAATAGACTTTCATTATTTGACGTCTTAAACGCTCATAAGTTATTAATTATTTGTACAAAAATGAAAATTGTTAAATATATCTTAATTATTTCGGCATCAATTTTAGGAATAATAATTGTTGGAGGCTTATTGCTACCTTCACAATATGAAATAGAACGTTCAATAATCATAAAAGGATCGATTGAAGATATCGAAAATAATATAATAGATCTACGCAAATGGGACGAGTGGTCGTTTATGTCGAGCAAAAAAGATACTTCATTAAAAATGTATTACCAGCAAAATAATATTGGTCCATATAGCTCTGCTAAATGGAAAAGCAAATATATGGGTGAAGGAATTTTTAGAATATACGAATATAAACCAAAAGCTATTATCAATTATGAAATGATAATAAAAGACAATGATCATAAAATTAATGGAACATTTATAATTGATTCTACAGAAAATGGTGTGAGAATTAAATGGTTAGACTATGGCGAACTTGGATACAATCCTTTAGAACGAATTTTTGGTTTATTTATGGGAAACTACTTAGGACAAGATCAAGAAAATAGCTTAAAAGAATTAAAAAAAATTATTGAGAAAAATGATTAAATATATACTTATATTTTCTTCTCTATCTATAATATATATACTTGCAAATACATTGCAAGACACCAATAATAATATTATACTCGACTATGCAGACTCATTAGTTGGCACTACAATTAATGAATCAAGCTATAGAGAGTTTTATGGAAATGTCAAACTAAGACACAGAGATGTAGTAGTAAAATGTAATTATGCCAAACAATATATCGAACAAAACTTAGCAGACCTACAAGGAAACGTTAGAATTACACAAAACACTATGCTATTACAATCGCCAAAAATACATTACAATGGTAATTCTGGATTTGCTTATGCATACGATTCTGTAAAAATTACAGATACCAAAACTCAACTAAAAGCTCGCGAAGGCTCTTATGATGTCAAAAATTATATAGCAGATTTTATAGTCAATGTTAGTATCGAAGATGATTCAGTTAGAATTTTAGCTAATAGAATAATATACAATAGAATAAATAGAATAAGTAAAGCATTTGGTGATGTAATTATCAAAGGGAAATTTACTGACATAATAATATCGGCGGATACTATTCAATCTTATCCAAATCAAAATTATTCAATTGCCTATGGAAAACCAATTCTATTCAAAATAGATACCACTATATCCAAAGATACTATAGAATTAGATAAAAAGATAATAAAATATGACACATTAACCATATCTTCTGATACAATGCAGTCGTACCGTAACCCAGGGAACGAATACTATAGATTTGTAGGTAATGTAGAAATTGTAAAAGGAGAGATATTCTCCAAATGTAAAGAAGCACTATATTCAAAAGACTTAATTATACTTAAAGATAGCCCAATTGTGTGGTATAATAATTTGCAGTTATATGCCGATTCTATAATTATTAAATTAGAAAATAACAATTTAAAAAATATTTATGCCTTTAATAATGCAATTATGGTAACACCACACGATACTAATGATAACCAAAGATACAACCAAATATCAGGGAAAGATATAACTATAGATATTGATTCTTCGCAAATATCTAAGCTACTATCAGTAGGCCAAGCCAAAAGCCTATATTATTTCGCAGATGAAAACGGCAACAATGGAGTGGATAGGAAAAGTACAGACACTATACAAATTCAATTTGACGAAAGCAATATAGATAAAATCTATTGGATAGGCCAAACAGTAGCTGATTTTTATCCAGAAAACCTAGTATTCGATGAGCCACAGCAATTCAACTTACCTCTTTTCAAATGGAACAACAACCCACCAAAAAGAAAAAGTTTCATATTAAAACCAAATATAAATATTCAACAATAAAACTGTATATCTTAAAAATTAACTAAGGGATAAAATTAATTTTAAATTCAATTTTACCCCTTAATTATGTTCAATTTACTAAAAATATTAGTAAGGTCTTCTATTAAATCTACCGTTTCTATTATTATCAGTTTTAGGTTTAGCTTCGTTTACGATTAATTCCATACCATTAACTTCAAGTCCATTCAAATCAGTGATAGCTTTGCGTGCGCTATTTTCACTCATTTCTACGAATCCAAAACCACGAGGTCTTCCAGTTTCTCTATCCATTATTACTTTGGCAGAATGTACAGCACCAAATTTTTCAAAAATTGTTTTTAGATCGGCGTCAGTTGCGTTAAAAGGAAGGTTTCCTACATAGATATTCATAAAAAATACTCCAAAAAAATATAAATTGTACCGGTTAGTCCGGTTAAATGAAAAATACTTGGGTGTGACTCAAAAGAGAAGGAATAAAAAAGACAAACCAAAATAATATTCGATACAAAAGTATAAATAATTATTTAATTAATCTAATTGTTTTTGATTAAATTACTAATTACTTCAATAATTAAATGATTATCTAACTCTTCTATAGATGTTCTATCCTTTGTAATAATTGGTATATAACTATTGCCATAAGGAGCCCATTCATCTGGTAATGAACCTAATCTCGAATAAAAAATTACAGAAGGTTTGCCGAACATGGCAGCAATATGAACTATTGAAGTATCAGGAGTAATGATGTAATTACAATACTTAATTAGAGCAATTACCTGCATAATATTAGTAGTGTGTAGAGATAATACACAATTATTGCTATCAACATCTCCTACTATAGCTTTAGCCTTTTCATAATCATTAGGATTAAAACTAATAAAAAAAACATAATTTTGAAATAGACCTACTATATTAGATAATATCTCAATATTTTTTTGGACAGAGAATTGCCTATAATCTACCCCAGCCGATATATTATAAATTATTACTTTCTTACTATACTTATCTATCATCATTTTAGCAGTATTTTCTATATCAGTCCCAATATTTAAAGCAGATTTGTTAATCTTGGATTTATCAAAATCCAAACCAAAGAGCATAGCTATCATACGTACTTGAAGTTCTAACAAAGTGATTCTAAAGCGAATATCCTCCATGGGTAGTAAAATATTGAATAATTTCTTATACAAAGCATCATTACTACTATCTTTGAGATGCACCTTGATAGCACTTCTATTTATATAATTCGCTATTAGACCAGCTATTGTAGTCTTATTGAACACCAAAGATATTATCAAATCATATTTTTTATTTCTTAATGGATATAATTCTCTAAAAAAAAGTGGCTT
>JBDHXE010000089.1:0-9327 GCA_039810525.1 Chlorobiota bacterium
GAACAAATGGATACTTAGATATTATATTAATATCTTCTGAGTCTGCTCTTACTAATACATAGTTGAGCCATTTTAGTGTATGAATTACCTGAAGTTTATGGAATAAAACTAAACTATCTATATATGGTTGATAGACTTGAATATCTTCATAATTGATAGTATCTGCCAATACTTTGCTTCTACGTTCAATAGATTTCTTACTAATTGAGCCTAAAGTTTGATTATAAATTTCATTATTAGGTTTAAGCTCAATAGGACCTTTATCTCTAAAAAATACACGATAGTAAGGCTGACAATAAACATTAAAATCATTCTCTATAAAAAACAATAGAGACAATTGAATTAATAATATTAAATTTAACTTTTTCATAATGTAAATTTATTAAAAAATATTGAATAATAAGGAAAAAATTATGAGTTATGTATTAATAACTGGGAGTGGAAGAAGGATAGGTAAAGTACTTGCTTTAGAATTTGCCAAAAAAGGTTATGATATCATTTTACATTATAATAATTCGAAAGATAAAGCCTTAGCTACCAAAAGAGAAATAGATAACATAGGAGTCAAATCTGAGTTAATAAAAGCTGATTTAAAAGACGAAAATGAAATAAAGAACCTATTCAAACAGATTTACAATCTTAACGTTGATATTCTTATTAATAATGCAGCGATTTATCCTCAAGCTAAAAGCTTAAGCGAACTCGATATTAGTGATTGGAATAATGTCATAAACCTAAATTTAAGAAGTATTTTTTTAATGTCCCAGCAATTTGTTAAATTATACAAATCTAACAAAGGCAAGATAATTAATATAGCTTCGTTAGGAGCTTTTCATATATGGAAAAAAAGGATAGTTTATAATACATCAAAGGCTGGTGTAATCCAACTAACTAAGGCTTTAGCATACGAATTAGCACCCAGAATATCAGTAAATACTGTATCACCCGGTATGATTAATATCAATAATGACGCACCATCAGAAGATATTTTAATGGACGAATCGTCAATTCCGTATGGAAGATTTGGAAAGCCCGAAGAAATATTCGAAGCAGTCTATTTTTTTGCTTCTTGTTCTAATTTTATAACAGGCCAAAACATAAATGTAGATGGTGGATTTGGTCTAAAATAGGAGATAATAATGGAATTTAGAAATCCCGAAAATGTTAAGAAAGGTTCACTTGAAAATGCACTCAAAGCGTATGAAAATACTGAGTTTATGCATGGTAGGAGTGGTAGGATATTAAGAATACTTTCAGAATATCAATACCCAGAACAATATTTTAGAAAATTAGGAATTAGAGGTACCATTGTATTTTATGGTTCTGCTCGAACTCTCTCTCTCGATGAATTTGATTTAAAACTAAGAGAATTGAATGATAAATTTGCTTCAGCTCCACCTGATCAAAAAGAGTATTTTTCTAATATGATTGAAGCTTTTATGAAAACCTATGAAATGACAAATACATATAATGAAACAGTAATACTTTCTACCAAATTAAATGATTGGATAAAAACACTACATCAAAATCAAAAATTGGTTATATGCACTGGGGGAGGTCCAGGTATGATGGAAGCAGCAAATAGAGGAGCTCATAGAGTAGGACTACCATCAATAGGATTAAATATAAGCTTACCATTCGAACAATACCCAAACAATTATATAAGCCCCAACCTAAACTTTGAATTTCACTACTTCTTTATGAGAAAATTTTGGTTCGTATATCTTGCTAAAGCAATTGTAGCAATGCCCGGTGGATTAGGAACCTTAGATGAGCTATTCGACATATTAACTTTGCGACAAACTAAGAAAATCAACAAACCTTTACCAATCATACTTTATAACGAAAAATTCTGGAAGAATGTAATTAATTTTGATTATTTAGTAGAAATGGGTATGATTAACAAATCCGATTTATCAATATTTAAATTTTGCAATACACCAGAAGAAGCATTTGAATATTTGAAGGAGAATATAGTACTTCATGCTGCCAAATGATAAACATAGATGCCAGTGGTGTATCAAATCCGAAATTGAGCGCAATTACCACGACAATGAATGGGGAGTACCTTTATTTGATGATATTAAACTATTTGAATTCCTAATTTTAGATATTTTTCAAGCTGGTTTAAGTTGGAAAACTATTTTAAATAAACGCGAAAATTATCGTGCAGCTTTTGATCAATTTGAACCATCAATAATATCAATTTATGATAAAGAAAAGATTGATATGCTAATGGAAGATCCTAAAATCATTCGAAATAGATTAAAAATTGAATCTACAATAAATAATGCTCAAAAATTCTTAGAAGTTACTAATAAATATGGGTCATTTTCTAATTATATTTGGGGATTCTCAAATGGCAATAGAATAATTAATACCAATAGAAACTACCAAGATATTGCCAGCAGAAATGAAATCTCAGACAAAATGAGTAAAGAAATGAAAAAATTCGGCTTTAAATTTTTAGGTACTACTATTTGCTACGGATTTATGCAAGCAATTGGAATGGTAAACGACCATGAAATAAATTGCTATAGATATAATGAATTATTATAAAATACTATAAAATAGTGCCTTCAACTAAAGTAAATCATTAAGTAATAATATTAACCCGCAATAATATCTATGGCTTATATTGCAATTAACCTTCGGTTTTTATTTTCCGAAGGTTAAATTATATACCAAAGCAAGCAAATTAGTTATCATTTAAATTTTATAAATTTGAAGCCACAAAATTCCAATTAATTACATCAAAAAATGCTTCAATATATTTAGCACGAGCATTTCTGTAATCTATATAATAAGCATGTTCCCAAACATCAATCCCTAATAATGCAATTTTGCCATCAGACAAAGGATTACCAGCATTACTATACGACACGATAGTTAGCTTATTATCTGGGTTTTTGACTAACCAAGTCCACCCTGAGCCAAATAAAGATGTAGCTGCCTTAATATACTGATCCTTAAATGTATTGAAAGAACCAAAGTTATCATCAATAACAGCTAAAAGTGAACCTGAAGGAGTACCGCCACCATTTGGAGTCATCACATTCCAGAAAAATTCATGATTCCATATCTGAGCAGCATTATTATAAATTGAGCCTTGCTTAGACTGCAGAATTATCTCTTCTAATGGTAAATTTTCTAATTCTGTTCCAGCAATTAAATTATTGGTATTATTTACATAAGCTTGTACATGCTTACTATGATGAAAATCCATAGTTTCTTCTGAAATATATGGTGCCAAAGCATTCTTAGCATAAGGCAAATCTTTTAAAACGAAAGCCATTTCTAAATCCTCAATTTAAAATTAACAAGTCCTTATTTAACGTTTTAACATTATCTAAATTTTATTTTAGAGATTTTAAGTAAAATAATATTTACAAGATATATTTACAATTGTTATAAAATAAATTAGAAAAAAGTGATTACAATTATAGTAATTTATTAATAATTAATAGAATATGAGAAAAATTTCATAAATTTGTAAATATTTTAAAAACAATTTTTAGGATTTTTTGATGGGAAAATCAAAAGATAAAAAAGAAAAAAAGGATAAGTCAGTAGTCAATAATTCTGATAAATATGTTTATTATTTTGGTGGTAAAACTGCTGACGGTACTTCAGAAATGAAGTCGCTACTTGGTGGTAAAGGTGCCAACTTAGCTGAAATGGTTAATATTGGATTACCTGTTCCTCCGGGGTTTACAATTACCACAGAAGTTTGTACCTATTTTTATGCAAATGGTAGACAATACCCTAAAGAACTAGAAATGCAAGTCAATCAATCAATCGAATTGATAGAAAAAGAAATGGGAGCCAAATTTGGAGATCCTTCTAACCCGTTATTATTATCTGTACGTTCAGGTGCCCGAGCATCTATGCCGGGTATGATGGATACTATTCTTAATTTAGGATTAAATGATGATACTGTAAAAGGGCTAATTGAAAAATCTGGCAACCCTAGATTTGCTTACGATTCATATAGAAGATTCGTATCAATGTATGGAGATGTAGTTTTAGATCTAAAGCCACAAGGTAAAGACGATATAGATCCATTTGAGAGAATCCTTGAAGCCAAGAAACACGCTAAAGGTGTTACATTAGATATAGAATTAAATGCCGAAGATCTGAAGGAGCTAGTTCACGAATTCAAAGCGGAAATCAAGAAAATTAAAGGTGTCAATTTTCCCGAAGATCCAAAAGAACAATTATGGGGAGCTATCGGAGCTGTTTTCCAATCGTGGATGAACGAACGAGCAATAGTATACCGCAAATTAAATAATATACCCGAAACTTGGGGAACTGCTGTAAATGTACAATCTATGGTATTTGGTAACTTGGGTGAAACTTCTGGTACAGGAGTTGCCTTTACCCGAGATGCCGCTACTGGAGAGAATTATTTTTATGGTGAATATCTAATGAACGCTCAAGGCGAAGATGTAGTTGCAGGTACTAGAACTCCACTTCTAATTAGCGAGCTCGAAAAAAATGATAAGAAATCATATCAAGAGCTTTTAAATATTCGAAATATATTAGAACAGCATTACCATGATATGCTTGACATAGAATTTACAATCCAAGATGGAAGGTTATGGATGTTGCAATGCCGTGTTGGTAAAAGAACTGCGATGGCTGCAATCAAAATAGCTGTAGATATGGTAAACGAAGGCTTGATATCGCCAAAAGAAGCTTTGATGAGAATAGAACCTGAGCAATTAAATCAATTATTAAGACCAGTATTTGATCTAGATGAAAAGAAAAAAGCTACCGTTAAAGGCTTTTTAGCAAAAGGGTTAAATGCTGGACCTGGTGCAGCATCAGGAAAAGTAGTTTTCAATGCAGAAGATGCAGTAGAACTAAAAGCCAAAGGAGATAATGTAATTTTAGTTAGAATAGAAACTTCTCCTGAAGATATTGCAGGTATGAATGCATCCGAAGGTATTCTTACAGCACGAGGCGGTATGACTTCACATGCAGCTTTAGTTGCCAGACAAATGGGTAAAGTATGTGTAGCAGGTTGCGGTTCATTAATAATTGATTACAAAGCAAGAACTATGAAAGTAGAGGGTAAAGATATTGTAATTAACGAAGGTGATTATATTTCTATTGATGGCTCTACTGGCGAAGTTATCGCTGGAAGTATACCTACTAAACCAAGTGAAGTAATAGAAGTATTAATAACTAAAACTTTATCTCCACAAGAAGCACCAATTTACCAAATGTATAATCAAATAATGACTTGGGCAGATGAATATAGAACTTTAAAAATCAGAACAAATGCTGATCAGCCAGATCAAGCCATTAATGCAATATCATTTGGAGCAGAAGGTATTGGCCTATGCCGTACTGAGCACATGTTCTTTGGAGAAGGCAAAATCGAACCAATGCGCGAGATGATTTTAGCGGATTCTTTAGAAGCTCGTAAAAATGCTTTATCCAAATTATTGCCCTTACAGAGAGCCGATTTTGAAGGTCTATTTCAAGCTATGGACGGACGACCTGTTACCATCAGAACTATAGATCCTCCTCTTCATGAATTTTTGCCTCACGATGATAAAGGTCAACTAGAAATCGCTAATGAATTAGGTATAGATCCTAAAAAAGTCAAAGAAAGAGTTGCTGCACTTCACGAGTTTAATCCAATGTTAGGTTTTAGAGGTTGTAGATTAGGATTTATATATCCCGAAATTACCGAAATGCAAGCAAGAGCTATTTTTGAAGCAACCGTAAATGTAATTAAATCTGGAAAAAATGTTTTCCCAGAAATAATGATTCCACTTATAGGTAATGTTAAAGAATTTATAGATCAAGAAAAAATTGTTAGAAAAACAGCTCTATCAGTAATGTCAGAATCTAATATCAAATTCGAATACTCGGTAGGTACTATGATAGAAATTCCACGTGCAGCAATTACAGCGGCAGAAGTTGCAGAAGTTGCAGAGTTTTTCTCATTTGGAACTAACGACTTAACACAAACTACTTTAGGACTTAGTAGAGATGATTCAGGAAGATTTTTGCCTGCTTATGTTGAAAAAGAGATTTATAATATTGATCCATTTGTTTCTGTTGACCAAAAAGGTGTTGGCTTCTTAATGAGATTAGCTGTATCTCAAGGAAAAGATGTACGTGAAAACATTAAACTTGGTATATGTGGTGAACATGGTGGCGATCCAGCTTCAGTAGAGTTTTGCCATTCAATTGGTCTAAATTATGTATCTTGTTCTCCATTTAGAGTACCAATAGCTAGATTATCTGCTTCAAGAGCTGCAATAAAAGGGTTATCTTTAAATAAATTAAAGATAAAAGAAGTTAAAGCAGACAAAAAGAAAAAAGATAAAAAAGATAAAAAGAAAGATAGGAAATAAAGAAAATCTCATTAATTAATTAAAATCAAGATGTCCTATGCTTTCGAAAGTGTGGGACATCTTTTTTAGTTTTGTGTTTCTTTTTCATTTTGTTAATATCTTGATAATTAAATTCTCTTCTAATTATACCTAATTTCCGTCAATCCTTTAGATTTGCAACCATAAAAGTAATTATAATACGGGCACATTCCTAACGGATTGTCGTATTTAATTATAATTAACCTAAAACAAAGCCTCTACATTATAATACAATTAACCCATTACCAAATACTAACTATAGTAGGGGCGGAGCTTGCTCCGTCCAAATTTTATCTACCCATATATGCTTCGGGTCGAGCAAGCTCAACCTCAACAAATCTTGAAGAAATTATCAGAATTATTAAATATTCATTCATATAACAAATTTTTTTCTAATTATATTTAATTTCCTTACAAGAATGGAGCATTTTCTTAATAAAATTTGTCATTGAGGTGAAGAAATGAGCTATTGAAAAATTTCAATGAGACATTTTATTAGTTCAATTTGTAATTTTTTGAAGTAAAATGGTTTTTAAATTTATATATTGTTTGTTATAATTCAATCTTTGAATTTATTTAGTCCTAATTTTTAAGTTGGAATTATGACATTAATTGATATTTATAGTTTTTCATAGGCATCTATATTACAAACCGCTATTTAATCCCTATTTTCATAATTACAATTGAATAAAATTGAGTGAATTATCTGAAAATTAGAGGTGAGGTTGATTATTTGTTAATTAATTTTAGTTTAAAAACCAATTTCAAGTCCTATTTTTATAATGAGTTGCTTCCATTCTTCATTATTTAAAAGACTATTTATAGGTAATGAAGCATTGAGACCAAAATTAATATAATAACTAAATGCATTGATCATCAGACCAGTTCCAATATCAATAAATTGCCTAATTTTATTATAGTCATCTAACTTATCTTTAAAAAATATTCTCAAAGTATCAGTGCCATTGGCATATCTTAAATTGCTTTTGTTATCTAAAATCTGTAAATATTGAGTAGCTTCGGATTTTATATTATAAATTCCACTTAATCCGCCTGATAAATAATAGAAAGAACCTAAATAAGTACCAATATTAACGGTAGCTCCATAAATCGGTATTATGATATTTGCTGAATATCCTAAATTTAATTCATCTAAATTGATAAAATTAGCTTCTTTAAAATTAGATATACTATTGTCAAATTTTCTGTATTGTTTGGCTTCATAAACATCGGCTATTAAACTTGTGGACCAACTAATTGAGGTATTTAATTTTAAGTAAAAAATACTAAAAGTGGGTAAAGTAATGCCAATTCCTGCTTCATTATAATCAGTTATTGGGTATTTATCTTCATTATTCAATGAATATTTAATCTTAATCTTTCTACTATCCTTAGCAATATCAAAATTTCCTATCCAACTATTATAAGCCTGCCCAAATTGTTGAGTTTGGGTAATATTAGAATGGTCATAAATATCGCCCGATATGTAATATAAATTATAATAAAAAGTATTGTCATCATAGATTAGTGGGAAAAAACCTGATGAACCTTGAAATATATAATCTTGTTGAAAATCATCGGGATTATATTCTAAAGAATCTAAATTCCATTCCTCTTCTTCATTAGATTGGCAATAAACTCCTGTGTAAGCAAAAAGCAATAATATAATCACTAACACTTTCATCTTATTAACTCGAATTTTTGCCATCTTGGACCGAATTTATCGCTAATGACTAAATAGTAAAAACCGTTATAGAAATTGTTATTTATTGGTATTTCGAAAGTATGTTTACCTTTAGGATTATCTTTAATTTCACTTATTATATACTCTCTTCCTTTAATGTCGAACATTGAAATTTTGATATCATCATCAATATCGGAAATATATTCGCATTGAATTTTATTGCCAGAATACAAAGGATTAGGATAAACATTCCATAATTGTGAATATCTAATGTAAGATAGATTGTTATATTGAGTTTTAATTTTGAAATTAAAACTTGTGTCGTTAATAGGTTGGTTATTTAGCTTTATATTTTTAATATCAATGGTGAAAAGTGAATCATTACTTGCTAATATATTGCCTTCAAAACGGATAGATAGATTAGTTGCGTTAATCTTTTCATTAAAAAATATGTCGAGAATAGTATCATTATTGTCGTAAGGGAAAAAATTGAAATATGTATTATTAATTACTATATTCTGCAGATTAAATAATGCAGTATTGCTTATTATAAGCTGAAATTCTAATTTTATACTATCTGAATTATAATTATTAACCTGTATAAACTCTTGTTTAATTAAATCTCTGTCATTAACTTCAATATAATCTAAGGAGAATGAAGAATTAAAAATTACAAATAAAAGAATAAGAATGAATATTGAGTGTTTCATTTAATTACCTCAAATTCTGTTCTTCTATTCTTTTTTCTATTTTCATCGCTATCATTTGGAACTATAGGTTTAGATTCGCCATATCCTTTAGTTTCTATTCTATTACCGTCAATTCCCATACTAATTAAAAGTTCCTTTACTTGATTTGCTCTTTGCTCAGATAATTTTAGATTTGCTTCATCTGTACCAATATCATCAGTATGACCGCTAATTAAAATCCTTAATTTCTTATTATTCTTTAAAGATTTAGCAATATCATTTAACTGAGGCATAGATCCTTCTTTTACATTATAACTACCCAAATCAAATTCAATATTAAGCATTACAATTTTACCCGGTAGGTCTAAATCATTTAAAATTGATTTATCATAAGTAGCATAACCTTTTAATTGAGGACTTCCATTTAAAATTAGATCTAAGTTTAAATCAATATAATGTTTACTTGGGCAATCTTTAGGTTTATACTTAATCAAATAGTAATTATTAAGCAGAGTATAAATATCTTTAAAAACATAAGGAAATTCTTTACTTGATAAAATTT
>JBDHXE010000090.1:0-9295 GCA_039810525.1 Chlorobiota bacterium
TATATAACACATTGTAGTGGCGGAGCTTGCTCCGTCCTTGTTTTCTTCCAAAAAAAAAATGTCCTACACCTTCAAAAAGTGTAGGACATTTAAGAATACATATAATTAATCTATAGTTTCTGACTTATGAGGCAGTCTTCTAAATTAAAATTATGAACAGATTTGATATTAATACATACCATCCATACCACCCATTCCACCCGGAGGCATAGGCATTGGTTCTTCTTTCTTAGGTTTTTCAACGATAGTACATTCAGTAGTTAATAATAAACCAGCTACAGAAGCTGCATTTTCTAATGCTACTCGGCTTACCTTAGTAGGATCAATTACACCCATAGCATACATATCGCCAAATTCACTTGTTCTTGCATTATATCCATAAGCACCACTATTTTCTTTTACTTTATTAACTATAACAGAAGCTTCTTCGCCTGCATTAGTAATAATTTGTCTAATTGGTTCTTCTATAGCTTTACGTATAATTTGAACTCCAGTCTTTTCATCGTCATGATTAGTTACAATAGAATCCAAAGTATTGATAGCTCTCAAATAAGCTACACCACCACCAGGAACAATACCTTCTTCTACTGCTGCACGAGTAGCATGTAATGCATCTTCTACTCTTGCTTTCTTTTCTTTCATTTCTACTTCAGTAGCTGCACCAATCTTTAATACTGCTACTCCGCCACTTAATTTAGCTAATCTTTCTTGTAATTTTTCTTTATCGTAATCAGATGTAGTTTTTTCAATTTGGACTCTAATTTCGTTTACTCTTTTCTTAATATCATCTGCACTACCATTACCTTCTACAATAGTAGTATTATCTTTATCGATAATAACTTTTGCAGCAGTACCCAATGAAGAAAGAGCAGTTTGGTCTAATTTGAAGCCTTTTTCTTCGCTAATTACAGTACCGCCTGTTAAGATAGCAATATCTTCTAACATAGCTTTACGTCTATCGCCAAAACCCGGTGCTTTTACAGCAGCTACTCTTAAAGTACCACGTAATTTATTAACTACCAAAGTAGCTAATGCTTCGCCTTCCAAATCTTCAGCTATAATTAATAGACCACGTCCTGATTGTGAAGTTTTTTCTAAAATTGGTAAAATATCTTTAATAGCTGATATTTTCTTATCGTGAATTAAGATAAATGGATTTTCAAGTACTGTTTCCATTGAATCAGCATCAGTAATAAAATATGGAGATAAATATCCTCTATCAAACTGCATACCTTCTACTGTATCCAAAGATGTTTCAGTTCCTTTTGCTTCTTCTACTGTGATTACACCATCTTTTCCTACTTTTTCCATTGCTTCTGCAATTAATTCACCAATAGTAGAATCGTTATTTGCAGAAATAGTACCAACTTGTGCGATTTCTTTTTTGCCTTCTACATCGCGGCTGATTGATTTTAAACTTTCAGTAATTTTAGCAACTGCTAAATCAATACCACGCTTCAAATCCATAGGATTAGCGCCAGCAGTTACGTTTTTCAAACCTTCGCGGTAAATAGCTTGAGCTAAAACGGTAGCAGTAGTAGTACCATCACCAGCTACATCTGATGTTTTAGATGCTACTTCGCGAACCATATTTGCACCCATATTTTCGATTGGGTCTTCTAATTCAATTTCTTTAGCAACAGATACACCGTCTTTAGTTACAGTAGGTGCACCAAATTTCTTATCAATAATTACATTGCGTCCTTTTGGACCCAATGTTACCTTTACAGCATTAGCTAATTGATCTACACCTTTTTTTAATGCTGAACGAGCTTCTACATCATAATTGATTAACTTAGCAGCCATTATTATATTCTCCTTTAAATCTTTTATTAATTAATAATTGCAAAAATATCGCTTTCTCTCATGATAAGTAAGTCTTCGCCATTGAAAGATACTTCTGTACCTGCATACTTACCATATAAAATTTTATCACCAACTTTAACTTGAAGTGGTAATACTTTACCATCTTCAGTTTGTTTGCCATTACCTACTGCTATAATTTCGCCTTGTACTGGTTTTTCTTTTGCAGTATCTGGAATAATAATTCCACCTGTTGTTACTTCATCAGCAGAAGCTGGTCTTACTATAACTCTATCGTGCAATGGTTGTAAAGCCATCTTAAATACTCCTAAAATTAGATTTTAAATAAAAATTATTTCAAACTATTAGCACTCACTTGTATAGAGTGCTAATGTAATCACGTTATATAAATAAAATTATTTTAAGTGCTACCAAAATGTATTTATTTTTCTAAATTATAATATAGTTAAATTATGTTTTTAGGCAGTAATTAATGTTGAAATTCAATTACTTAAAGTAGTAATTATGAAAATTGATTAAAAATTAAAATACATCAACTATAGGTATAGAAATTATTCTCCATTCTTCTGTTTCATATTGATTTAAAAAATATACAAAATCATTATCAATTTTTAGAAGGTATGATTGAAAAAACTTATTAGTAGGTGAACTCAAAACTATTTCTTTTTCTAATCCATTACTTATGTTATAAACTTGTAGAACTGAAAAGGCGATTTTATTATCATTATCGCTTGCATTTAAATTAACAATAGCTTTGCCATTGTAAGAGCTAAGACTCATAACTTTGTATTTATAATCATAATTAGAGCTTTTATATTTTAGTGCTGAAGGGTTATCTGATATTAGTAATTCTAAATATCCTCTTATTTGCATACTATCTTGGATCGAATCTTGAAAAGTAAAAAATATTCCATTCCAAGGATTTAGATATGCATATTGTCCTTCATATAATTGACAAATTACACCGTGTGAATAGATAAAATGATTGATATTATAATAGTTAAATAGATCTTTATAACTTATTTTATTTTCAATCAAACTAAAACTTGATGAATCTAATAATGAGATTAACGAATAATTGCCTGATTTTAATAAATCATAAGATGTAGTATTTTCTCTTTCTACTAAACATATTGAACTGTATTTAGTATTAATCATATCATAAATAGCTATAGAATCATTTAAATTTGAGATGTTATAATGTTGGTTATCAATATACTTAATCTTTAAGTACTTTCTTTTAATTTGTTTTGGTTTCAATGTCCCCGAAAGACCTTCGAAGGCTTTGGCATTAACTATAATATTATTTGAATTATCATAATATGGCGAACTAAATTTTGTATCAATAGAAAACTGTTCCGGTATAATTGCTCTGTAATATTCTACACTATCTTTAATTAGGAAATATTGTAAATTTGAATCAATTTCAATTATTCTTTTCATTTGTCCGCTCTTTATATTAAATTCCTTTATTGTTTGGTCTAATCTATCTAATACAACAAAATTATCTTTTTGTTTATTTAGAATAGGAGGCGATGGTCTATAAAGAAATAGTGCGGAATCAAGTAGTTTATGATTTTGGTACTTATCTATATTGATAGTTTTGAAATTATTTTGAATAAGGTTTAGATTTAAATTTCCTTCCTTTAAATTATCTTTGCAGTAAATTACCCTGCCTTCATTATTTGCAACAAAAAAAGCTGGTAGCGTCTTGCTTGATATGAAATTAGAATAGATAGCTGTATCATTGATAATATTATTATAATTAAAATTCTTCTTAAATGCTTCAAATTCCCTGTTTTTAAGAGTCTTTGTAATTAGGTTAAAATCAATATCCTTGTTTAATTTTTCTATTTCAGAGATATAGTACTTCAAAAAAGTTATATCACACGAAGTACATTTATTGAAATCAAAATATAGATAATATTTATAATAATTATTATTTTCAGCATTTAATTTAGTTGAAAATATAAGCAATACTATAATCAATATAGTATATCGTCGAATATTAGAGAGTATATATATGCTTTTCAGAAAACTATTCATTTAGTATTAAATTGATAAGATAAAACTATATAAATATAATTAAATTATTTAAATAATTGTTCAATGTTTTAATTTTATAATAACTATACAAACATATTAAATAAATTCTAAATAAAACTATTTAGAGGTCGTAATCTAAATAAATAAATAAATAATATATTGTTAAAATTAGCAATTTTATTCGTATTTTAAAGAAATTATAATTGTAAATAATGGTATATATTATGAAGCGTAATAATGAAAACAATATCAATAGTAAAGGCTTAATATTCCATGTTAAATCGGTAATCGAAGGTAATAGAAAATTTGAAAATGTTTTTCAGTCTGTTACAAGTATGATACTTGATTACCCAGATGGAATTAAAAAAATTATAGTAAATGGCAAACCAACTTATGATTTTGGTATTTTTAGAAAAGCTGGCAAGCATATTATTGGTATGTATGACGAAATCAATAGTTTTGTTTCATTTGTCAAAGACGCTGCCGATGGTGGTTCGTCTGCCGAAATGGCATTTGTATTGATAGGTGAGCCCGGTAATGGTAAGACATATTTTGTAGATTATCTTAACTCTTGTTATAGGAATCATATTAGCAAACCAGAAAACAGAAGATATACCTTCAAATTCAAAAACTTAGATAAAATTGGGGGCTATGGAAAAATCACTGAAATAGAATCCCAAACATTTGAAGATCCGATGGTTATGCTTATGAATATCTATCAAGATAAAGACAAAAATATTGAACATATCAAAAAATTAGGCGCTAGCGACGAACAAATTAAAAAATTTTATAAAAACTACCGACCTTTAGGTTCTTGCACAGATTATATTTTTGACCAAATAAGAGAATATTCAGATTATAACTTAGAAACAATGTTAGATTTCATCGAAGTTACAGAAATTCCAATTAGTGAAACTCGAGGTACTCTAACTGGCAAATATGCCGCAAAAGACAAAATCACTTCATCGGCAGTAGATTTATTAGGTGATGAATCAATTTCACGATTATTACACATACCAGATAGCAATAACCCATATAGATTTGATTTAAGACGTGGAGCTTTGGCTCGCGTCGCTGGTGGTGGGATTCATTTTGCAGACGAAATATTCAAAAATAAAAGAGATTTAGTACAAGTTTACTTAGGAGTAATCCAAAATAGAACAATTGAAATTGAAGGTTTCAAATGGCCGCTCGATACATTAATTGTTGCTACAAGTAATAATGCAGAATTCCAAAGATTCCTTGAAGAGAAAGAACAAGCTCCTATTGTAGATAGATGCAGGCTTTGCTATATGTCGCACAATACTAATTATATTTTACAACAAGAGTTAACAAGCTTAGCAATTGGAAGTCTTGAAAAAACTACCTTTTCAGGAGAACAATTACATATCGATCCCAACCTTAATTATGCATTGTCAGTCGCTTTCACATTATCAAGGATGCCACACTCTGATAAATTAACACCAATAGAAATGATGAAACTAGCAGCTGGTGAAGTAGCTGGTGATAAAAGCGTAAAAACACTTAGTGAAGTAATTGATCAGCTTAATAGAGAATCCGAAATTACTAAAAGATTTGGACAAAAAGGACTTGGGCACCGTAACTTAGGCAGAGCAATTCAAATGCTTTTAGAAAAATCTGAAACACAAGAAGGGAAATGTATGTGGGCTGGGGATGCTTTTCCAGCTATTGAAAGTATAATATTAGACTATGTACAAGAGCCTAACGATAGAATCAAATATTTTAATGATTTAAAAATAGCAAAATCATTATATAGAGAAAGAATTATGACTTCTATTTTTAACGCATATATGGATGAACCAGATGCTATCCAAAAAGATGTAATGAATTATGTCAATATGATAATTGGAATAGACGCCAAATCACTTGGTACTAATAAATTATGGACCTATAGAGACCCTCAAACAGGTAAATTAGTATCTATTAAAATTGATGAAAACTTTATTGATAGTGTAGAATCTCGATTGGGGCTAAAAAGCAAAGAGCAAAAGCAAAGCTATAGAACTACTATTGCCAAAATATATGGTCAAAAAATGATACAAGATGCCAACTATGATTTTATGGATAATAACGATTTAGTAAAAGCAGTTACTGACGTTAGATTAAAATCAGATATAGCAGGAGCAGGTAGCTTAGTGGGTGCTCTATCAAATAGGACCAACGAAGAAAATCAAAAGCTATATAATAGAATGATTAAAACAATGACCGAAAAATTAGGATATGATAAAACTTCTGCAGAGAAGACAATAGAATACTTCTGCACACAAGACGATGCCTCATAATAATTAAAATATTGCAAAATAAATTTTTAAATCCTAGATTAGTAATCAAATATTAGCAATCTAGGATTTTATTTTATATAAAAAGAGAATAAATAACAAACAACTAAAAAAATGTTCTAAAATATAAATCACAGATTGAAGTTGAAAACAAAAATAATATTGTAAATCAATAAAATGTTTGCAATTAATGTTAATATTCAGTAACTTTGCAGTTCGTTAAATTACAAATAATTAATTTTATTTCTTAAATCTAAGAGATTATTTATTTAAAAAATCAATCGGAGTTTTTATGCTGTTTAATAATGTTCCATGGGCAGAACCTTACAAAATTAAAGTTGTAGAACCTTTAAAAATGACCTCAAAAGAGCATAGAGAGCAAGCTATTGCAGAAGCAGGCTATAATACTTTCCTTTTAAGATCAGAAGATGTTTATATAGATTTACTAACAGACAGCGGTACCAATGCTATGAGCGATGCTCAATGGGCAGGTATGATGCTTGGAGATGAAGCCTATGCAGGCTCCAAAAATTACTATCATCTTGAAGATGCTGTTCGCAAATACTACGGATACAAGTACTTAGTACCTACTCACCAAGGGAGAGGTGCAGAGCACATGCTATCTCAAACACTTATTAAACCCGGAGATTATGTACCCGGTAATATGTATTTTACTACTACACGCTTCCATCAAGAAAAAGCAGGTGCTACATTTATAGATGTAATTATTGATGAAGCCCACGATACATTGTCCGAACATCCTTTCAAAGGAAATGTAGATATTCAAAAATTTGAAGATCTAATAAAGAAAGTAGGAGCCGACAAAATACCATATATCACTATCGGGGTTACAGTTAATATGGCCGGTGGGCAACCAGTATCTATGGCAAATTTGAGAGCAGTTCATGATTTAGCTCATAAACATGGTATTAAGGTAATCTTAGACGCTACTCGTGGTGTAGAAAATGCCTATTTTATTCAGCAAAGAGAAGATGGATACTCTAATAAGTCAGTTGCAGAAATATTATTTGAAATGGCATCTTATACCGATGGTGCTACTATGAGCGGCAAAAAAGATCTTTTAGTTAATATTGGTGGCTTTGTTGCCGTAAATGATCAAGATGTATTCGAAGAATTACGCAATATGGTAGTAGTATATGAAGGATTGCATACTTATGGCGGTTTGGCTGGTCGAGATATGGAAGCTATGGCAATTGGTTTAGCTGAATCTGTGCAAGATGAAAATATCAAAGCTCGTGTTGGTCAGGTAGAATATCTTGGTAATTTGCTAGACAAAGTAGGAATACCATTTGTAAAACCAGCAGGTGGCCATGCAATATTCCTTGATGCTAAAAGATTTTACCCTCAAATACCACAAGAAGAATACCCTGCACAAGTATTAGCCGCAGATTTATATGTAGAATCAGGAGTTAGATCAATGGAACGCGGTATAGTAAGTGCAGGCAGAAATAAAGAAACTGGTGAGAACTATAAGCCTAAATTAGAATTAGTTAGACTTACATTACCACGTAGAGTATATACCCAATCGCACCTCGATTTTGTAGCATATAATATAGAAAAACTGTTTAATCATCGTGAAACTGCCAAAGGATTAAAAATGGTATATGAACCGAAATATCTACGATTTTTCCAAGCTAGATTTGAAAGAATCAAATAACTAAATTTAAAATATTTCAATTAACTTAAGGTTGCTAATTTATAATAATTTATAATTGCAACCTTTTTCATTATAAAAAATAAAGTAAATAGTTTGCTATGTCATAATAATTGATTAATTTAAGAATTATTTTTTACGAAATTTATAATAATTTGTTTTGGAGTATAATTAATGAAAATCTATGAGACAAAGAATATAAGAAACCTTGCGATAGTGGGTCATGCTGGTTCGGGTAAAACTACTTTATCCGAAGCTATTTTGTTTCAATCTGGTGCTATTACTAGAAGAGGTAATATAGAAGATAGAAATACAACATCAGATTATAATGAAATAGAGCACGAACGCGGTTCATCTGTATTTTCTACACCTATGTATGCAGAATTTGATAATATAAAAATCAATATTATTGATACGCCGGGCTACGATGACTATATAGGAGAAATGATAGCATCTCAATATGTTTGCGAATCAACTGCTATTATATTAAATGCTGCCAATACAATTGAAGTAGGTGCTGAAAATGGAATGTACTATGCTGAGAAATTTGAAAAGCCTACTTTCTTTATTATAAATAAAATTGATAATGAACAATCGAGATTCGATGAATTAGTGCAAGAACTCAAAACCCAATATGGTTCTAAAACAACATTATTTCAATTCCCACTTAATCCGGGAAACTCTTTTGATTCGATAATAGATTTAATATTAATGAAGACTGTGAACTATAATGGTAGTCAAGAGCCACAATATGGGGATATACCTGCTTCTTTGCTGTCAAAAGTAGAATCATTAAGAAATGAATTGATAGAATCGATAGCTGAGAGCGACGAAAATCTAATGAATATCTATTTTGAAGAAGGATCTTTGACTAACGACCAAATTAATAAAGGTTTAAAAAATGCCTTTGCAAAAAGAGAAATATACCCTATTTTCTGTGCATCTGGAAAAAATTTCGTTGGTATTAAAGGAATTATTGACTTCATAATTAATACTACCCCTAATCCTTCTGAGCTACCTATGCCAGTTGAAGAAGGAAGTGTAAAAGTAAATTGCGACCCAAATTCTAAATTGTCATTATTTATTTTCAAAATGTTTTCTGATTCAAGACTTGGAGATTTGACATTTTTTAAAGTAAAATCTGGCAAAATTCATTCAGGTATAGATATGGTCAATGAGACCAAAGGCTCTTCAGAAAGATTTGGTGGTGTATATGTAGTAAATGGCAAAAAACGTGATGAAATTAATGAATTATTAGCTGGAGATATAGGCGCTACTGTAAAACTTAAGTCTGCATTTATCAATGATACTATACATGAAAAAGGATTTAATGTTAAATTTAAGCCAATAGAATACCCTAACCCTAAAATTAGAACTGCAATAGTACCAAAAATTAAAGGAGAAGAAGAAAAAGTAGGTTTAGGGCTCAACTCATTATACCAAGAAGATC
>JBDHXE010000091.1:0-9224 GCA_039810525.1 Chlorobiota bacterium
CAATATGTTATAATTTATTTTTAGATATCGCCAAAACCCCTCATCATCGATCATTCTCTTGCTTTTCAATAAGTGCATTGGGTTAGTTATTATTTTTACTACCCTAAATCCCTCGCTTTCTAGTAAACTCTTCCATTCGGTTTCAGTTAGAGGGCGTGCATTCACTCTGATAGTTTGAGCAAGTTCCTTCTGAATCTCTGCCTTTTTAGTATCACCCATATTATCAGGGGACAAACCAATCTCATGAATTGCGTAATAGCCGCCCTTTTTCAGGATTCTATTAGCTTCTTTAATTATCTCGCTCTTCTTGTGATCTGCATGCATTGTAAGCATAGCCTCACCAAAAACCTTATCTTTAGAATTATCTTCCAGATCAGTCTGATTAGCATTCCCCATAATAAAAGTGCAATTCGGTCCTTTAACCTTGCCTCTCAAATGCTGGATAGCATCTTTGTCTGCATCTACACCAACATAATTACAAGGGCAGCATTCTAATACCAAAGATGCTGTAAAACCTAATCCCGGTGCAAACTCAACAACTTCATCGCCAGATTTGATATCAAGCGACTCTATCATCTTCTTTGTCAATTCTTTACCACCGGGGCGCAAAACTCTCTTACCCATACGAGCCAATATCCAATGACCCTGGGCTTTATCATAATTATCTACATTCATAATATAATATACTTAATAACTTAATTAATATCCTAAAATAAAATAGGATTTTCAATTTTCATATTAAGACAAATAATATCTAACTGGGCAATAAATATAGATATTGCCCAATCAGAAAAACTAAATAAAATAAATATTAAACTTTATCCAATTAAATAAGATAGACCTTTATTAACGTCTTCATACAACTCATTTATTTTCCTTTCGGTACACATCTTCTCGATAAGCTCCCTAATAGGTTTAAATTCATTGTGAATAGGACAAGGGCGAAGCTCACTACATTGGCTTAGACCCAATCCACAATTACTAAATAGGCCATTACCATCTATTGATACAATTATCTCTTTTATAGGTAATTTTTTTTGCTCAGAAGTAATATAAAAACCACCAAATGGGCCCTTAGTACTCTTAATCACATTATCTTTTACCAATTTTTGCAACAATTTACCAACAGTATGCTCATTTTCGTTGATATGAGTCGCAATCTCTTTAAAATTTATCTTTTTCTTCTCATTAGCCTGAGAAGCCAAATAAATCACAGCCTTCACAGCGGCTTTACAAGTTAAACTAAGCATAATTTATCTCCCTAAATATATCCTCCCTTCTTCAGAAATCTTTTCAAAATCCCAAGGAGGGTCAAATGTTAAATTAATCTCTACTGTATAATCTGGAAATGAGTGCTGCAAAGATTGGGTTACATCATCTACGATAGATTCACCCATCGGGCAAAACTCAGTGGTCAAAGTCATCAAACAAACAACTTTTTTGTCTTCATCATCAAAATTTATTTCATATATCAATCCCAAATCAACCACATTTAGTCCGACTTCAGGATCATATACAAACTTCAAACTAGCAGAAGCTAAATTGCAATTTCTATCATTATTAGTTACTATTTCCATTATGCACTTGCCCTATGTGTAATTACTTTAATTACATTCCAATTATAAAAAAATGCCGTTACAATCAACAAAATTGCGCCAAACTGCAAAAGAATAGTTTGCGAAGCTGCTATACCTATTGCAAATATAATAAATCCAAAAATATATGCTATGCTCATTATTAAATATATTTTATCATTAAACAAATCTTTTGGCGAGGGAGTTTTACTCATTGCCGAACGCTTCCTATATACCCTATTCCAAGCTATAAATGGCAATGTTTTAAAAGTCATACCCAATATAATGGCAGTAAGCCAACCAAAAAATATTAAAAAACCATAAGTCATTATCAAATTAAAATTAGCGCCATTGCTATATACTAATAGAGCTGTTATAGCAAACAACATTAATACTGGCAATGCCATCATTGCTACCGATAGCAATGATACCCTTACCTGCTCATCTACATGCTTACGCAATCTATGGTTATATGCTTGATAGCAATAATACATAAACAATATAATTGCTGATAATACTATTAATGCTGGAACTAATATTGCTACCTGATGATTATAGTTATAAAATATAAATATATATGATAGCAAAGCCAAATTAATTAGGCCATATATTACCCAAAGCAAACGAGGATTAGTATATTTAGAAATCAAAAATAAAGGTATCAGACGTGAACCAACGCCTATTACAAGCAACAAAAACCAACCTATAATTCCACCATGAGCATGCAATGGCAAATAATGCAACGAATCATTTGGCAGAATTACCTTTGTAAAATTATATAATAATAAAAGACCAAGCGAAGTAGTAAGTAGTAGCCATATTGTAGCAGTGAAAATAAATACTGAATGCACATTCTCACCCTTGCTATTTTTCATACTCATAACTATATTAATCAAATATGAGACTATACCTAATATAATCAATTCGCCACCACGCCGAGTCAGGAAACCCATATCAAAATTATAAAACCCATAGACAAGCAAAGGTATGCCTATTCCGGTTAATCCAAAAGAAATATAAGCCAATATATTACTATATAATGCGCCTTCTATTAGCACAGGGACCAATTGGTGGCCAGCACCCAATATTACCATAGTAGCCCAACCAAGAGCCATAATATGAGTAATTGCAAGTATGTGAGGGTGAAAATAATGATGCATAAATGCATCGGCAGAAAATAATAAAATAATAGTAGCTATCAGAAAAGCAAATGCAGAGTAAAGATAAAATGGCAAAACAACCTTATAAGAAGTAGTCTTGATGGCTGCTATATTTAAAGAAGCGTTTATCATTGTTTAGTTCAAGGCTTAAAAATTAATAGTTTAACTTCATTCTCGCTAATTTCATTTATTCTATACTCAAACTTCCTATCATTAAGCTCAGGCAATAGAAATACTGGGATCCGTTTATGATTTACAAATAATGCACTATTATCAGGCAATTTCTCTAGTTCATCTAATATAGTAAGCATTGGCATAGGCATCTCCAAATGTCTTACATCTATTTCTACTAAATTCCCATTATACTTGTTCAAAATTGTATCCCAATCTTCATTAGGATAATTATCACTTTTATTGTCAACCACCTTTACATTATCGCCTTTGTAAAAGTAAGTTATCACCAAATTCTCTTCTACTATTTCAGAATAAGTCTGATAACCCTGCTTCTCCAACAACTGTATCAATGGTATAGGCTCAAAAGAATTCAACAATTTCAAAACTTGATAGCGAGTCATACCTTCTACTCGCTCTCGTATCATATATAATGGATCTTCGCCAGATTCAAGCACCGGACGGACATCAAGCTCAACGACATTTTCAGGAGATACATTTTTTATATAATCAGGGATAGGAGCCAAATATGATTCATCATCCGCCAATATAGATTTATCTATTACAAAACCCAATGGGCGAAGTCTTTCAAAAAAATCATCTACTGTGCAACCGCCTATTTTGCTTGCCATCAATATCGATGTCCGCGATGCCATTAATTTACGCAACAAAGGATTTTTCAACTTATTAAATTTAGGAGATATACTAACAATAGCATCTAATGCATCTGGATGTTGCTTTAGAATATATCCAATCTTAGTATTTACATTAATTGCCTTCATTTATATATACCTACTATTAATCTATCATTTAATAAATTATTAACCTTTACGCAATTCTTTTTCTAATTCTATTGCTTTAGGGAATAGAATATTATTTTCAAGATGAATATGTGTCAATACATCATCTTCCATTTCATCAAGCATACGATATAATAAACTATAGCTGGCGCACGCATCTTCTGGGAGTGCATAATTATTGGTTACATGGCGTAACTCATGCAAATTATCACCTACTTTCTGATGTTCATGTATCATATTTTTGACAGGATTCTCTACTGTACCAAATGCACCCGGTGTATACAATTGCATCCCATTTTTTACACCGACCAATTTCTTGATAAATGGGAATAAAGTATTCTCTTCTTTCTGCATATGGGTCAGCAACTCATTGCTAGTATCTTCGACCAATTGATACACTTTCTCCAATTCAGGATGTCTCATACCATGCACTTTCAATACTTTACTAGCATAAGCTCTTATATCGGGCAAATTTTTTCTTAAATAAGAATGGTGAGTATTTACAATATAATCTGCCAAAAAGTCTAATCCCCAATCATTATATGGCAACGGACGTGAGCTGGTAGCTACTGTATCAGCATGCTGCAATTCATCTTCTACTTTCTTAATATCTAAGCCCTTATCCTCACATGCCTCTTTTACAGTCTTTTTGCCACCACAGCAGAAATCCAAGCCATATTTTTTAAATATTTGAGCTTTACGTAAATCCTTAGCTGCAATTTCGCCCAAAGTCTCTTGTCCTTCGCCTAATACTTTTTTAGTTATCTTAATTCTCCACCATTGAGGGCCTTTTTCCAAATAATCCCATATAAATGTTTCACCATGCATACCCAATAATTGATAATATAATGGCTTTGGGTCGTGATCATTAAGTATTATTAGGCTTTCGCCTTCTTGCAAATTATCAAATCTACCAAAAATTGTTGGGTGCTTAAGTCTTGGCTCTATCAAAGTTACATTCAATACATTATCCTCATTATCAGAAGCAGATTCCTTAGCTTCACTATTATCGCTTGGTATTCCTATTTTTATTCTCCACCATACTGGGCCTTCTTCTAAATATTCCCAAGTAAAATAATCACCTCTTTCATTTATCAATTGGTAATAAAGGGGCTTAGGATCATGGTCATTCATCAAAATAAAACTGTCACCATGATTTAATTGATCAAATCGCTCAAAAATTGCTGCATGCTTAAACCGCGGTTCAATCAATGTAGCATTTAATATTTCTAATTCTGAAGTTTCCATAATTTATCAACTTTTTAAAATATTCAACATTTAACTTATACAAATATAACAAATTTTTCAAAATAAAAAGTAAATATTTGCTTAATTTTAGTTGCAAAAACAAAAATCATTTTAATACTTTTTACAGGAATAATTAACTAAACAATCTTGATAATATTGTATAATTATTTTTTTAAGTATTGTTAATTTATATTTGCGTGGCAATTATTTCGCTTTTTAAGCTAGATGTATATTAATTAATTAGCATACACAATATTCAGTTCAATATCAAATTTATCATCACATTTAGCAATAAACTTAGCTCACAAAACTAATTTATTACAACATACCTTACTGTAATTTTAAAAAAATTATAGTATAAAATTTTATTCTTATTTTTGTATTTTAAATAAAATACAAATTATGAAACCGATAATAATAGATGGTAAAAAAGTTGCTGAAAATATATATTCTGAGCTAACTACTAAATGTAAAACATTAATTAAAGAAAGGGGAGTAACCCCCGGATTAGCCTTACTATTAGTAGGAGACAATCCTGCTTCGCAAGTATATGTGAATATGAAAGACCGAACTTGCCAAAAACTTGGATATTACTCAATAATCAAAACATTGCCAGCAGATACCCCAGAAAGCCAAGTGCTAAGTTTAATAGACAATTGGAATAATGATAACAAAATACATGGTATATTAATCCAATTACCTTTGCCAAAACATATTGATGAGCAGAAAGTAATAGAAAGAATAAGTCCCAAAAAAGATGTAGACGGGTTTCATCCTATTAATGTAGGCAAGATGCTTATTGGCATACCTGCACTACTACCGTGCACACCTGCTGGAATTATGCAACTATTCAAAGCATACAATATATCATTATCAGGTAAAAATGCAGTAGTAATAGGTAGATCAAATATAGTAGGTAAGCCAATTTCTGTATTAATGATGCAGAAAGACAACTATGCAAATGCCACTGTTACAATTTGCCATAGCGGCACACCCAATTTGACAGATTATACCAGAAATGCAGATATAATTGTAGCAGCTATAGGCTCTCCCGAATTCATAAAGGCAGATATGATAAAAGAAGGTGCTATAATTATTGACGTAGGTACTCACAAAATTGCAGACCATACTTTAGAGAAAGGGTATAGACTTTGTGGTGATGTAGATTATAACTCCGTAATCAGCAAAGTAGCTGCTATCTCACCTTCACCGGGAGGAGTAGGACCAATGACCATAGCTATGCTTATGCAAAATACTTACGATGTAGCTGCAGGAAAATATGAGTAGCAAACATAATCTCGAAATAATATACCAAGACGATAATTATATTTTTATCAATAAACAATCTGGGATGCTTACCATTCCAGATAGATATAATCATAATTTGACTAATCTCAAAAGTATTTTAGAAGATAAATTCGGCACTATTTTTATTGTCCATAGACTTGATAGAGATACAAGTGGTATTATTATGTTTGCCAAAAACGCGGAAGCACACAAATATATTAATGATTTATTCGAAAGCCAAGATATTGAACGAAAATACCACGTATTTGTCAAAGGAGCATTCCCTGCGGACTATTTAGAAATTGATATACCATTACTTACCAATACAAGCGACAGAGGCAAAATTATACCGTCAGCACGAGGCAAATATTCGCTTACCAAAGTAAAACTCTTAGCTAAATTCAGATTCGTTTCATTACTAGAATGCGAAATTATTACAGGTCGCCAGCACCAAATACGCGTTCACTTAGCTGCTATAGGCCATCCGTTGTTAGTAGATAATCTATACAGCGACAACAACGAATTTTACTTATCTACCATTAAGAGAAATTATAATTCCAACGAAGAGACCAAAGAAAGACCGCTCATTAATCGACTCTCAATGCACGCCTACTCATTAAAATTTTTTGATAAATTTAGCAATCAAGATATATTTGTCAAAAGTAACTATCCTAAGGACTTTGAGATACTAAAAAAGAAACTTGAAAAATTCTCACCATTTTACAATGAAAAATATTTCAAATAAATAGAGCATAGGTAACTAATCTTATCAATTTACATTATCTTCGCTAATAGCTCTCCACATTTCGTGCTTCAGTTCATCAATATTGCTATGAATTACAGAAGATATCATCAACTTTGGGGTTAATTTTTCCTTAAAATTAATTTTACGCAATTTTTTTAAATATTCATCATCTACTATATCGGTTTTACTGATACAGATTATTCTCTTCTTGAACGCCATATCTGGATTATACTTCTCTAATTCACTACGCAATATCTTATAATCATTAAGAGGAGATTCGCTATCAGCACTAATTAAAAACACTAATACTTTACACCTCTCTACATGTCGCAAAAATTGAATACCCAAGCCCTTACCTGAGGATGCTCCTTCTATTAAACCGGGTATATCTGCCAAAGTAAAATTCTTGCCCTCTGCTACACTCACTATACCCAAATTAGGCACCAAAGTAGTAAATGGATAATCTGCTATCTTAGGCTTTGCTGCCGACATTACAGATATCAAAGTAGATTTGCCTACATTGGGGAAGCCTACAAGACCAACATCTGCCAACAACTTTAGTTCAAGCTGGATCTCCAATTCTACACCCGGCAAACCGGGATTAGCATGCCGAGGTGCTTGATTGGTAGCAGTAGCAAACATAGCATTACCCCAGCCCCCATTACCACCAGAGGCAATAATCACCTCACTATTAGGTTCTGCAAGATCATACAATATATTATCATCTAAATCCTTAACTACCGTACCTTGAGGCACCTTAATTATAATATCTTTACCATCTTTGCCACTCTTACGAGCCTTTCCACCGGGTTTACCATCTTCCGCATAAAAATGTCTCTTATACTTAAAATCCAGCAATGTATTAAGATGAGGATCAACCCTCACTATCACGCTACCACCTCTACCACCATTACCACCATCAGGACCACCCTTTGGTACATATTTCTCTTTTCTAAAACTTATATGTCCATCACCGCCCTTACCAGAGCCAACCTGTATTTTTGCTATATCTACAAAATTCATATTATATATTCAGTATATCTTTCATTAATTTCAATTCATTATCTATCGAATCACTTATATTAGTATTACCATCAATAGCACTAGTATTAGATATATCCACACTATTATCCATTTGGCTATCCTCAATATTACCAATAGTCATACCCTCGTCAAATATCCGAGCTTCATTTGCAGCGGTATCCATATCTACCAATTCTTCTACATCTCTATTACTTTTAATATTGGTCTCTAAATTGATATCATCAATTATCTTATCAATTACTTCTATATCATCATTAGGAAAAAACTGTTCTTTACTCAATTCCTCTATTTCAGTCTCCACCAACTCATCGTTTATATCATAATCCACTATATCATCATACAATGGCTCTATATCAACAGCATTAATAGTATTGGTTACCACATCATTATCTAATAAAGCATATATTTCATCATTGGTAGGTGCGTACTCATCATTATAATCTACTCTTAATCTATCTGAAAGATAACCAAGACCCAAATCCATAAGTAAAATAGATAAATTAGCTACATTCAATTCTTTATTAAAATTGAATAGATAGGCTCTAATTGTATCTAACTTTGAGCCGAGCTTAGAACTATTTTCTATTAGATCGGCACTATATTTCTCCACAAACTTTCTAAGGTTACCTTTATTAATCAATGAAAAATCATCTAAACTGCTATATTGATTATAAATACTACTCAATACATCATAAGCAATAGAGTCCTTAGGGAAAAATTCTTTCTTCACTAAAAACTCAAGTTTACTTATAGTATAACTATTGGTAAATAGGTGCATAGTAAGCAATTCTATAGATTGGAAACAAGAATTTACCTTATACCTTACAGCAGTCTTTAATATTTCTCTTAATTCATCAGAGCCAAAAAAAGCATATTCAATCGAGTAGCTCAAAAAATTCTCTATCATTTCTTCTATACTATTCTCAGATTGAATATTTTTACATTTAACAAATGGAATAAAAGAATCGAGCAGTCGCCATTTTAATTCAGCACTTACAAAGTCCTTATAAAAAGGGTTCATTTCAAACTGCATAATCTCATTGTAAGAATAACTCCTATCCAATACAGGAATCAATTCGAACAACGAATTAGCTTCAAAATCAAATAGAGTTTCCAACATAATTTACACAAATTAATTTTTCAATATTAAAAAATAAAAATAACGAAAAAAATACAAATAACTTAAATTAATTAA
>JBDHXE010000092.1:0-9186 GCA_039810525.1 Chlorobiota bacterium
ATTTAATTTGCCTATAATATCGGTAGGTACTAATGCTAAATCAAATTTGAGATCCCAGGGTATATTCATCTGCACACCGTCAAAAAATAAACCCAACTGACGCTCCCCAGCATCTCTTAAGAAAGGCATTGCTTCGCCACGCGAATTAATTCTAATCTTACCAGACGGAATTAACCTTTCTAATTGACTCATAGAAGGAATATCAGAATTCTGTATCTGAAAATAATTAACGTCATATCTCGATTGTTCAATTTTTGCTTGATTTTGATAGCCATTAATATTTACTTCACCTAATTTGTAAGTTCTTATGCTATCCCTATCCTTATCATTTTCTGGTTTAGAAAATGCAATTGTTGTAAAAAGAAAAAAATAAATTATATAGTTCATTTTCATTGATTTACCTTTGTTATAATTTAAAAAATAAAAATAAATTTTATTAAATACACTAAACGCACTTTAATAATTATTAGACTGATTCTTGTATAATTGATATGTAATATTAATATAATCAATCTATTTGTTTTACTTATAATTTGCTACTATTATATTAGCAATTACATTGCGATTATTATATAATTAATTTGGGAGGAGGGTTGCTATTCTGCACATAACCGAATAAGGTATTACTTTTATCTCTAAAATAATTATAGACATAATAATTATCTATAATCATCGCAAAATTTCGTACAAAATATAATTCTATAATAAAAATTGGAATTTTTGAAAAATTAATACTTAAATCGTTTAGTTTGACAGAAACTAATTTTGAATATTGCTTAATTATGCGAGTTTCATCTTTATCGCAGACGCAGTAGTAAGTAATAGTTTGCTGAGAAGTATCTCTTTTGACAACATCATACATCTCATCATTAAATCTAAATTCACCAGAGTGGACCCAAACAGCACCCTTTATAGATTTACCAATTTCGGAAGAAAATACCTCTAATTCAGATTGAGGAATATTTTGTAATATCAATCTTTTGACCTTCTTTTGGACATCTCTTCTTAATTTTAGAAATAACGCAAGTTGCCCGCCAATATCGAATACTAAAGCGAGTAAGATTATAGTAGAAACTATGAACTTAGTATATTTCAAATCGTTTAGTAAAATTGATTAATACAAACTCTCAGAGATTACCTTAATTGAATTATGATTAAACAAAAATAATGATATATACCAAAATAATTTTAAATAAAATTAACAGAAAATAAATAATATTTCTATCAATATTTAAAAATAAAAAAAATAGCTTTTAACCAAATGAATATTTCACTGATTAAGTTGATATATAAAAGAAAACTTTCTAAATTATTTTTATAAGAAAGGGTGAATTTTTATGTAAAAAAGCATTCCTTATATTAATTACAGCTATATTTTCTGCATCAAATGAGTATTCCTCTAACTAAAGCAATATAAGTCGATTATTATGAAGACTTTATTTCAATACGTGAAATGAATTATAATGGTAGAGAAAATCTAAGTAAAACTATCCACCAAACATTACCCAAAAACTGCATCTCCAAATTGATAAATAATTCAGCGATATTTATTGACTATTTATTGGTTAATTATTCTTCAAATTATAATATACTAAATCTATTTCTGTCGCCCGCACTTAGAGCATACCTCATACTTGTAGCACCATCATATATACTTGCAAAACTAATACCCAATACAGTAGTAGCTTTTAGATTAACTAAACCGTATTTCTTAACCAAACTATCACGCACTTCGTGCATATATTTTTTCTCAAAAATATAATTATTGCGAACAACAGACATAATAAATTCAGCTTTAGAGACATAATCACTGCCACCTAAATTGAAAATACCATAATTATTTTGTTCTATTACCTTCATACAAGCTATCGCTATATCATCTAAATATACTGGATTAGTATAATAATTCAGCTCTACATCTATCAATTTTTTACTAAATATATTATCCAAATAAAAGTTAAAACCAAATGGAGTAAATCCATAATAATCAGAAAGCCTAAATATAGTCATCTTATGATACAAAGATTTTTCAAAATTCTCAATAGCAAGCATACTCTTACCAATAAAACCACAAGGTATTTGTTTGTCGTCTTCATTGTAAGGCCCATTATTCCCATCAAATACTAATTCAGACGAAAAAGTTATTATATGAGCCTCCGATACCATACCTGCCCTGATTATATTTTCTACGAATGAATAGTTATTATGCCAAAAGTCTTGTTTCTTATTATAAACCTCATATCTATTAATATCAAATACACAATTTATTATTACATCGGGATTATATTGAAATATAGTCTTTTTGATTAGCTTCTTGTTATATATGTCTGATACCACAATCCTATTGTTTACCATACCAAACACATCATCTTCTTGAGACATAATAAGCAATATATTGTAGTCGCCTTCCCTTGCCAAAAAATTATAAACAGACCAGCCCAATGGGGTATCTGCCCCTATTACCATTATTGTTTTCATTAAAACTTCTTTTATGTTTCACGTGAAACATAATTTTTAAATTATTTTAAACTTATTTTAAATATAAAGATATTATTGATATATCTGATGCCGATACACCTGCTATTCTCGATGCCTGACCCAGCGAAGCTGGCCTTATTTTATTTAATTTCTCTCTTGCTTCTTTCGACAAAGAAGTTAATTTATTATAATCAAATTTTGTAGGTATTTTCTTATGTTCATTATGCATAAAATACTCTATTTCTTTTAATTGCCTATTAATATAACCTTCATATTTTATTTCTATCTCTATCTGATTCATCATTTTGTCATTCCTTCGCAGCTTCTTTATTGTATAATTATCGTCATTACTAATATCTATTAGATTAGCTAATCTTACTTTCGACCTCTTCAAAATAGAATACATATCTATAGAAGAACTTACCTCACTCTCCCCAATTGCAGTTAAATATGGATTCAATACATTCACTTTCAATTTTAATTCTTTTAGCATATTCAAAGCACTATCCTCTTGATAGTACAATCCTTCATTTGCTTCATAGTCACTTTTATTTACCAACCCTACCCTATATCCATACTTCATCAATCGCTTATCTGCATTATCTTGACGCAACAGCAGCCTATACTCTGCCAGAGAAGTAAATATTCTATATGGCTCCTCAGTATTTTTATTCACCAAATCATCTATTAATACTCCAATATATGCTTCATTTCTTCTTAATATCAATTCTTCTTCACCCTTTATTTTTAAAGCGGCATTTATCCCCGCTATCAAGCCCTGTGCTGCCGCCTCCTCATATCCAGAAGTTCCATTTATCTGGCCAGCAAAATACAAACCTTCTACCATCTTAGTCTCTAAGGTATATTTCAATTGATACGGGAAAAAGAAATCATACTCCACTGCATAACCGGGCCTTATTATCTCAGCTCTCTCCAGTCCACTTATAGAATGCAACCCCTCTAATTGTATATCCAATGGCAAACTTGTAGAAAAACCATTTACATAAATAGATTCTGTATATAAAGCTTCTGGCTCCAAAAGTATCTTATGCGAAGTCTTGTCTGCAAATCTATTCACTTTGTCCTCTATAGATGGGCAATATCTAGGACCTGCCCCATGTATCATCCCCGTATACATTGGCGAATCGTTAAAACCCTTCCTCAATATTTCATGGGTAAATTCACTTGTACTTGTTCCATAACAGACTATTCTATTCTTTACGCCCGAAGTCTTCCTCGAGAATGGTTCTGGATTTATACTACCTTCCTCCAATTCCATTTTTGAATAATCTATCGAATCTCTATGTATCCTAGGTGGTGTTCCTGTTTTTAATCTCCCCCTTTCTAATCCAAAACTATCTAACATATCAGATATTTTATTAGCAGATTGCTCCCCATACCTACCTCCAATTGTTACCTCCTTACCTGTAAACAACCTACCATTAAGAAAAGTCCCTGCACATAATATTATTGCCTTCCCGTATATTATCTCATTTTTATCAGTTACCAAACCCTTCACTTTGTCTTTATCTATCAATATCTCATCTGCGGTACCCTGTATCAATGTTATATTACTATGTTTAGAGAGCATTTGATATACATAAATAGGATACAAATCCTTATCAATTTGTGCTCTTGGCGACCATACTGCTGGTCCCTTAGATGTGTTAAGCATCTTAAAATGAATACCAGCTTTATCAGCCAATATACCCATTACTCCACCCAAAGCATCTATTTCTTTTACCAAATGACCCTTTGCTGTACCACCTATCGATGGATTGCACGATGGGCGACCCATTGCCTTCAGATCCATAGACAAAATTGCTACTTTAAGCCCCATATTAGCACCAGACATAGCTGCTTCTATACCAGCATGCCCGCCACCTATCACTATTATATCATAACTATTATTCATATTTTACTAAATTATTTTTTATATTACCCATTTTATTAAAATCATCTCTATTATATAATTTATAATCACACTATTATATTCTATATATATACATTAAAATTATTTTTAAATCATTTTAAATGTTCCACGTGGAACTATTTCCCTATACAGAACTTTGTAAATATATGCTCCAAAACCTCTTCGTTCCATGTCTCTCCTGTTAACTCTCCCAATATCTTTACTGCCTTTCTCACATCAATTGCTATAAACTCATTTTCATATCCTTCTGTCAAAGATTGTTTTGCCACTTCTAGAGACATCGATGCTTCCTTTAATAGCAAAGAATGCCTTTGATTTACCAATATATCACTTTCCCGATCTATATTACTCTTAGCATATTTATATATAATAGTCTTCAATTCCTCAATACCTCTGTTCTCAATTGCTGATATTAATACTTCATTATTATTAATTGCAGGCAACTCTCCTATACAATCTATTTTGTTATGAGCTATTACTATTGGCTTGTTAATATACTTGTTAGATATTCTCTCTATCAATTTTTCAGAATTATTTCGGCTTATACTTATATCATTAATTATCAATATCAAATTAGACTGCTCCAAAATAGTATCAACCAACCGTATCCCCTCTATCTCAATAGTATTAGTAGCCTCCCTTATACCAGCAGTATCTACCAAACGTACAGTCATATCCTTTATAAATAAATCTTCTTCTATATAATCTCTCGTAGTGCCCGGTATATTACTAACTATTGCCCTATCTTTCTCAATTATTTTATTGAATAAGGTAGATTTGCCAGAATTAGGAAAACCAACTATTCCTACATAATATCCCGAACGCAATATCTCAGATACCTTATAAGAATCAGACAGTTTATTACAAAAATCAATAGCAGACTCTAATTTTTTCATAATCTTTTCTTTAGGAATTAATTCTATCCCTTCATCCGAAAAATCTAATTCTAATTCAAGCAAACCTGCTATATCAAGCAAATCATTTCTTAAATTCTTCAATCTATTTGTAAAATTTCCATTTAATTGACGAGCTGCTGTACTCACACCCGCTACCGTATTAGAATGTATTATATCTGCTACCGCCTCTACCTGAGTTAGATCTATTTTGCCATTAATAAACGCACGTCTTGTAAACTCACCCGGCGATGCCGCTGTAGCGCCTACCCTCATAAGCAATTCAATTATCATATTAGCTACTATCTGCCCTCCATGGCAACCTATCTCTACTACATTCTCACCAGTATAAGAATTTGGTTCTTTATATACCGAACAAGTTACCTTATCCAAAAGCACTTCGCCATCTACTATATCCCCATAATGTATAGTATGGCTTTTTGCTCCCTCTATACTTATCCTACCCCTAAATACCTTATCAGCTATTACAAAAGAATCCTCGCCACTCATTCTAATTACCGACAAGCCACCAATACCCGGTGGAGTCGCCAATGCTACTATTGTTTTATTCATATCGCTTTTTGTAAATAATTTAGACTTAAAGAAGTTTTTTTTTTGTTTTTATTTCGATAATTTTAATATGGCATATATTTTGATAATTATTTTTATTTGAATAATTTAAGTTATTTGGTTCAAGTGATATTATGGATTACAGTTTTTCATTAAAAAACGCTACTGGCAAATTCCCTGACAAGCTACCCGATGAATTAAAACTAAACTTGGGTTGCGGTTCAGACATTCGTAAAGAATATCTCAATTTAGATTTATACTCAGATAACCCAGAAGTTATATATTGCGATGTTCGTAAAATCCCCTTACCTGATAACTCCGTTTGCAATATCATTGCCAACGATATATTAGACCTCTTCTCACATAGAGAGACCGACTTAGTACTCAAAGAATGGCATAGAATACTTATGCCTAATGCCGATATTACCATTAGAATTCCCAACCTTAAAGCCCAAATAGATACCTACAACCTTGGAGAATGGGATGCTGATGTTTTTGCTTATATGCTATTCGGCAGTCAGACCAATCCATATAATTTTAGAGCTATGGCATTCGATACTAAATCCATATCCTCACGATTGCTACGAACTGGGTTCAAAATCAGCGATATACAAGAATTAAACTACAGCCAAGACAAAGGCTTCATTAATCATAAAATATTACTCAAAGCTACCAAAATTGCAAATACACTAATTGTAGAGCAACATACTAACGATAGCTACCAGCACAACTTATTCGAACAACTCGATTACTCTAATAATATTCAAGATGATAGCAACGACTATACATTTTTATTAAACGATAATACAGCTAATAGCAAAATTAACTCCGACAAATTCATCGTTAATACCGATGACAATTTGCCAAATACAAAAATTAACGATAATAACTACAACGATTTTGACGACTACGACTTAGACCTATTAGCAGAAATAGTAAGCGGAGACTATACCGATACTATACAAAACAATACAATCAAAAACACGCCTTTTATTAATATAGTATGGGAAGGCTCACAATTTGTATATCATTCCTTGGCACTAATCAATAGAGAGCATTGCTATAATATTATCAAAAGCGATATTGCTAACCTCACTATTATACCATACGAACCCGATACATTCGATTTTAATACAAGCGAAAAATACAAACTATTAGCTGCCAACGATATAAGATACAAAGATGAAGTAACTCCCAATATCGCCAATTTACCATATTGTTGGATTAGGCACCAATGGCCACCCAAAGCAGAACCACCAAAAGGCTCTAAATGGATTATTATGCAGCCATGGGAATTTACCTCTCTACGGAAAGACTTTTTAAGCATTTTCAATCAAGCAGATGAAATTTGGACACCCTCTAACTATTCACGCAAATCATTCGTAGATTCGGGAGTAGATTTCAATAAAGTCCAGATTATACCCAATGGTATCAATCCTGAATTATTTACACCTCTTGGCAATAAATATCCATTAGCTACCAACAAAAAACTTAAACTATTATTCGTAGGTGGCACCATATATAGAAAAGGTATTGATATATTATTACAAGCATATATTAAACTATTCAAATCTTCTGATGATATTACACTAATTATTAAAGACATTGGTACTAATAGCTTTTACAAAGGCCAGACCAATCAGCAGATAATTAATGAAATCAACAATACACCCGATGCTCCAGAAATTATTTACTTAGACAAAGAACTAACCGAAATAGAAATAACATCATTATACCGCGCTTGCGATATACTTATTTACCCATATCGTGGCGAAGGTTTTGCACTACCTGTTTTAGAAGCTATGGCTTGTGGACTACCCGTTGTAGTTACTGATGGCGGCTCTACCGATGATTTCGTAGATGATATATTTAGCTGGAAAATACCCGCTATTAAGAAATCTATCGGATACGAAATGAATGGAATACCATTTGTAAACGAAGCATTCCTCTTAGAGCCAAACCTAGAAGATTTGATTAATATACTTAGAACCGTTGCTACCAATCCCTACTCACTCAAAAGCATGGGAATGATAGCTCAATACTATGCCCGTACCAACTGGAATTGGCATAAATCTACATTGAAATTATTAAATAGATTAGATTACTTATATGGGACTAATATGTCTATGAAAGCTCAAAACAAATTAAATACCATCTCCGATGGTTCTACTATAGTTGGCGAAGCAGAAGCCAATTATATTACTGGCGACTATTCAGCTGCCGAAGTGCTTTTTAGAAAAGCAATAGATTCGCAAGATATTAGCGATGAATACAAACTACACTCATTGCATAGATTGGCTATCATATATATCAACAACAACAACGACGACGATTACAACAAAGTTGTTAAATTAGCCGAAAATATATCAAGCGATCACCAAGATACTAATTATGTAAAAGCAATCAAATTTGCCGCTCTTAACAATCCAGACGAAGCATTGATGCTTACTTCCAAAATAATAGAAGAATGGGATGCAAAAGCTCATAATTCTTCTTTGGGATATACAATAGATGATATGCTCGTCTTATCTGGAGACCTTATATTCGCCAAAGGCGAGCTCGAATCAGCTCTACAATTATATACAAGCGCACTCAAAATTAATAGCCAAAACGAATACGCTTGCTATGGTGCTGGTAGATGCTTCAAAGAAGGTGGATTGATACCAGAAGCTAAAGATATGTTCCAATGGGCAATTAAAATTAACCCTGAGTTTACCGATGCTATAAAAGAAATAGATACATTATAAATTCGGTTTAATTATTTGATAATTATACCACTTCGACTTGGTTAATGTTGATACATTTTCCATATATACGTATATTATTAATGTAAATAATACACCAATTATCGAACCAACATAAATATCTATGAAAAAATGCTGTACCAAATATACTCGAGATATAGCTACATTAATAGCAATTATACTAAATATAAATTTTAATAACTTATTACTTACCATTATACTAAAAAATAAAAATATAGTAAACGTAGATGTAGAATGCCCCGATGGAAAACTATTATAAGAATGGACAGATACACCATCTACCAAATTCAAAACTACCGAGCTATCAAAATATTTAATTGGCCGCGGCATATCAAAAATATGTTTTAATAATTGAGTAAATAGACCAGAGCACACAAACAACACTACACCCTGTACCAAATACTTCACCCTATATAGACCCATTACCAATATAATAGCCAAAAAATAATAACCCTCGCCAAGATATGTCAGATACTTATATAATAAATCTAAATACCATATATGATAATGATTAATTAATAATAAAAAATCCCCTTTATGGGTAAAA
>JBDHXE010000093.1:0-9179 GCA_039810525.1 Chlorobiota bacterium
GCTATCTAACAACCTATGATAATTCACTATTAAGCAGTGGTAATAGCGGTCAATTAATGAGAACAATTTGGAAAGCAGATAAGAATTTTGCTGAACGTTCAGAGCAAGCAAGATTAAGAATAGTACAATTAGATACAACTGCATCTACTTTGACTGCTGCAATTACTAATAGAGCACCTTATTCAACTATATCTACTAATCGCTGGGATATCAATGACTATTCTTTCGTATTAGGTAGATTATTCTTCGTTCAATTAGATGGCGCTACTACTTATTTGAAAACTGATAGAACTTATAGCAATTCTACAGTATTAACTGTTGCAGCTTGGGTAAACTTAAATTCATATCAAGATGATGGCTCCGAACCAGCAGTAGTTGCTTCTTCCGCTGGCTCTATTTCACCTCAAGAAGGCGCATGGATGCTTTATTTGAAAGACGGTAAATACCCAGCTTTCAGAGCAAGAGAAATTCAAGGTCGCGGTCCTGGTGGATATATCGGAACAGTGGTTTCGCCAACAGCATTAACTACTACAAGTGATGCTAGCCCAATTACAAATGCTCATGCTCTTAATTGGGTACACTTAGCCGCAGTTGTAGATAACAACGTAGTAACTTTGTATGTAAATGGTGAAAAAGTAGATAGCTATACCAATAATGAATCAGTAAATATTAGAATGATGACTTCTAATCATCCTATATGGGTAGGTGTCAATCCTAATGGAACTATCGATGCTACTGATTACTTACACGCAGGTGTAAAAGATGTACAAGTATGGCGTTCAGCTTTATCACAAGATCAAATTCGCAATCATATTGCTGGTATAAGTAATCCAACAGATATAAGTGATTTGACTAACGAAAGAGTTAAATTAGAATTATACTATCCATTACAAGGTGCTCGTTCAGACCGCGCTTCAGAAGTATATTACCAAAATGATATTACTTGGTTAAGCTATTATAATAACCCAAGTATAACAGCTTCTAATGCTAATTCGTTAATCAATTATCGCCCAGATAGACCACATATCAAATTAACATCTCCAACTGGAAATGAAGGTGTAGTAAATCTAAAAGATAAAGTATTTAATGTACGTTGGGTAGCTTACGGATTAGGTTCTACTGATACTTCTTCTAAAGACTTGATGATTCAAGTAAGTCGTGATAATGGAGCTACTTGGTTTGATGCAATTGACAATAGTGTACCATCATTACCTCTTGATCAAGTAGAAGTAGAAGATGGCAACGCTAATTGGGAACCTTACAATAATATTACATCATTTGGTCAAAATGATGATTTGCAAGGAATTATCGACCTACCAAATAATTATTCTAAAAATGTAATTCTTAGAATAAGTGGTACCGAAGACAATAATCAAACTAATATTTATGACCAATCTGGTACATTTGTAGTTGCTCCATATTTTGCTTATAGAAATACCTCTACTGCTGTAATAAAAGTAAATGGTAATGTAAATCAAAATATGATGAATTCAAGTACATTTATGCTAGAAGCTTGGATACGTCCACATAGATTCCCAACAGTTGAAGAAGGTAGTTTCCCAATAGTATCTAAAAAAGCTGATGATAATTCTGGTAATATGGCTTATGCACTTAGATTATTACCTACAGGTCAATTACAATTTGAATTACACTCATCAACTGGATTGTTACAAAGAATTGCTAATTCTAGCTCAAACATAGATTCATTAGTAACAATACCTAATGTAATTGAAAATGATACAGCTTGGACTCATGTAGCAGTGTTTGTTAACCCTAACAATGGTGGAGCCTCATCAATTATTTTCTATATTGATGGTACACCTCAATTCTTAAGCAGCCAAACTGGCCAATTAGGTGACAATATCACTATTGATAGAAATAATCTATATCCATTCTTTATTGGACATGAACCGGGCTTAGCTAGCGATGATTTTACTACTTTTGTCGGCGATATCAAAGAAGTAAGAGTATGGAACGGTTATCCGGGTAATCAAGAACCAGCTTCTGATGGAAATAACTCTAATTTGACTTACTTTATTCAAGGTGCTCAATCTGTAAAAGCAGAAGAATTAGGTACATTTAATGGAAATGATTTTTCTGCAAACTTGGTATCAGCATATCAATTAGATGGTGGTAGTTGGGTAAATAATGGTATTGAAAGATCAATTAAAGTTTATCCTTCTAATGATGATTTGAATGCAAAAGTAACTGGCACTGGATATTCTTATATTGCAATTAAACCATACCTAAAAGTTGTAAACCCAACATTTAGACAAAAAGTTGCCAATACTTCTACTAACTTAAAAGTTCGTTGGGTAGGATTTGCATATAATAGAAATGACTTAACTTCATTTTTGAATGGATCTAATATGACTGACGATGCTTCTGTTGAATTCTCAGTAGAAGGTGGTGGTGGACAATTAATCCAACCATATCAATTTGTAGCTAGCCAAAAATATAATCCTGCATATACTAATGCTTTGCAATTACCTATTAACAATGCAGTGTATGAATTTCCTGGTACTACAGATAGATCACAATTTGCTGGATATTTGAATGTAAGTATGACCGATCCTGATATGAATAACGATAGTACTTTCACTGATCAAGGGGAGATAGCTGCTGCTAATAGTAATGCTCGTCTTAGATTAAATGCTCGTTCTACAATTAATGGTTATACATTATTCCATATTAATGGTACTAATGGACAATATGGATATGATAATAATTTAAGACCAGAAAGTAAGCTATTCTCAATTACACCATTGTCTAACTTTACAGTTAGAGTGTTATTAGAAGGATACAATGAAGGTTCTGTAAGTGGTATCAAAGCTGATTTAGGTAACTTGGCATACCCAGATGGTAATGGTTTAGTAGTAGATCTATACAAAGATGTATCTAATAAACCTGGTGATCTAATTAGTTCATTAACTTCAAATGGATATGTTAACAATACAACTGCTTTTGATGTAGCTAACAGAAATGCAGGTAGCAATAATTTTGCTAATGTTCCTTTTGTATTTGATACAATTACTGATGGACACTATTTTGTAAAATTAACTCAAATTAACCACTTGCCAGTTATGTCAAGATATGCCGCTCCATTTATGTTCAGCGGTGATACAGCAAGCACTTGGAATATTGAATCTGGTTGGGATTTCTCAAATTGGAATGGTGATACTTCTTATGTAATTACATCTACTGATGCTGCTACAATGCCTCCTACAATGGGCAATAGCTATTCAGCTTACGGTAATGTAGCACGAAATACTTCAAACCCTGACTACCCACTTACTGGATTAATTTATAACGATGGTAGAAATGGATCTACTTCTTCAAATCAAATAGCATCAATGGTCGGTGGAGACGTTGCTCGTGATGGTCGTATCAATGCATTAGACCGTGCTTTGGTAGAAGCTGATAATGGAACTACTAATATTCGTTCACAAGTAAAAGGCGGTACTACAGTAGTTAATGCTACCGATAGACAAATAGTATATAGAAACAATGGTAAAGAAGCTGACCCTACTTTACCTATAGGCTCTATTACTCCTATTGCTATACCGGGTGAAATATCTAATATTGCTTCTGATATAAACGATGAGACATTGAATAAATATATTGAAGCAGAAAAATCTTATGTTAGAATTAAGAATTTCAAAAATGTAAACAATGCTCCTACTACTTTAGCTGGCGGAATTTCTTATGATGTAAAAGCTACACCTATGGTAAATGGTGAGTTTATCGATATTCCAATGTTTGCTAAAAATACTGGCGGAGATTTCGGTTTAGGTAACTCTACATTTGGTATTACATTCGAAACTGATAAATTAGTATTTGTTGATATGGTAAAAACATCTAAAGTATTATTCGATAAAGATGATAATTTAGGTTATTTCCCTACATTTACTTCACCTATCATTGGTAGAGAAAATGCTCAATCTAACTTACGAACAATTGATATTAACTTCGACAACTATCCATTAGCTAAGAAATCTGGTATTGGCTTACCAAATACAGATACTTACTTAGGTACACTAAGATTTAGAATATTAGATAATGCTAAGAACTTTAACTTCAAATGGAACAAAGCAACTGTAGTATATACTGTAGATGGTCGTAATGTTACACCTGATGGTAATTTCTTGACAATACCTTCTATTAATTTAGAATCACCTGTTAGCCTTATTTTCCCTAATGGTGGCGAACAATTAATGGCTGGTCGTCCATACTCTATTACTTGGACTAATTCCCCAGTAAGCAAATTAGTTTATATCGACTTCTCAAAAGATGCAGGTAATACTTGGGAAAGAATCACTACTAACCCAATTGAATTGATGAGTGGTTCTTACAATTGGAATACACCAAGAGTTAATTCTAACAACTGTTTAATTGCAATTATTGATGCTTCTAATGGCAAATTGATTGATAAAAGTGATAATGTATTTTCATTATCATCAGCTCCTGCTTTGATTACTCGTCCTAATGCGAACGATCCTGTTTATACTGGTGGCTCTTCTGACTTTATTAGATGGGAAATTGAAGAAAACGTAGCTGTTAGATTTGAATTCTCAGAAAATGGTGTTTCTAATTGGCAAAAAGTATCTAATATTATTCAATCTAACAAATTAGAAGTTAATTGGGTATTGCCAACTGTTAATACTAAAAATGCAGTCGTAAGAATGGTTAATGCACAAACAGGCGAAGTAATTGCTTCTTCTTCACCATTTAGAATTTTAGCTGGCTCGTTGTCTATTACAAGTCCTCGCGATGGTGAAAAATTAAAAGTAGGTACTAAAAAAGCTGTTCGTTGGAACTATAACAATGTTAATACATTTGATTTACAATTAAGTCTAAATGGTGGCAATACTTGGACTGCTATTGACTTTGGTGTCAAAGCTGCTCCTAAATCTTACGATTGGATGGTAGTAAATGCTAATACTAAGAATGCTGTAATTAGAGCAATCTATAATGGTGACCCAGAATTAGAATATAGCCGTTCGGGTGAATTTGAAATTAGCGGTTCTGTTGATGTAGAAGATCCATCTCAATATGGTTATTCTATCAATAGTGTTACTCCTAATCCATTCAGTTACCAAACTAATGTTAAATTTACTTTACCTCAAAATGAAGTTGTTACTATTTCATTATATGATATGAATGGTCAAGTTGTTGCTACTTTAGCCAACAATCAATTATTCTATGCTGGTGAAAATGTAATTAATATCAAAGGTGATAATTTAGCTGCTGGTATGTATATGGTTAGAATTAATGTAGGTATGTTCAATCTTGTTAAAGAAATTATACATATCAAATAATAGTTCTAAATTAATATTTTTAATGGGGCTTTCCGGAAGGAAAGTCCCATTTTTTTTACAATATGGTAGAATGAATTATAATATTAATGAAAATTAGTTCTTGTATTCTATAAATATAAGCAAAAACACATTTTATTATCATCTCATTATAATAAATATACAATACGAGTCAATTATAATTTATCATAAATAATTCTTATAATTCAAATAATCAATAAAATTATTTATGCTATTAGATAGTGAGCATTATTCTAATTTTATTTTATAAGCAATTCAATATCCTTTCCTTATATACACAAACCTAAATATAAGATTTGCCTATATATTGGAAAAAGATAAATACTGCTTCCATTTTTTAAATAATTCCCATGTAGCATTTATATCTCGTAAGCAATATTCTGAAATTGATTCAATTTGGCCTTCTTGGAACATAGTAGTAACCATAGATCCATCTACGCCCTCACTTTTAGGAGACTTAAGACCAAAAGATTGTGTATAAAAATCGAAGTTAAATCGACGTGTAGCACCCATCTGAGATGGATTATAAAAAGTGAGTTCATCTATTAAATCGATGTGACCAGGATAGTTAAATTTAGTACCTTGCATCAAATTCTTGGAAGGCCTAATTTCCTTAATTGCACTTCTAAGCATAAGAAAAGGAGCATCAAAATTTCTACCATTAAATGAAATTAGAATGTGGCTATTGTATTTTGTAATTCTAGACCAAAAATTGATTAATAAATTCTTTTCATTTGTTATTATACATTTGTCTCCAGTAGTTAAGCTTATTTCCCTTTTTTCATCGTCACTTATAGAATTATCACAAGATAATGCTATTTTATTAATCTCTTCATTATTATCTTTGTCTATATCAATCTTCATTAACCCTATACATACCACTTGTGCTGTAAAAGGGGATAGACCCATTTCGTATTTCTTTTTTTCTTTCTCTTCATCAGTAGTAGCACCTCTCAAAATATATTCTTGCTGCGAATGCGAAAGAGATTCAAAGTCAAGGCTTGCTGTTTCGATATCAAATGCGATATAGTTATTCATTGGTAACTCCGTATATGTGATTGAAGTAATTTATTATCTTGTTATAAAAAATATAAGAATAAAGAAGTATTATAAAACATGAAAAATAATATTGAACTTCATAAAATACAATATCATAAATTTCTTTTAACAAAGTATAACTAATTACATACACCAAAGCAATCAAAGAAAAGGAAATTAATAATTTTTTAATAATGAAGCTACTTAATATGATATAAGTAGATATAAAATTAATCTCTAAGTTATTCTTTGCAATTTGATATGCTTTCAAAATTGTTAAAAAAAGGAACAGAATAATACAAATAAATATGCTTAATTGAATTAATGCTGGTACATCAGAATAAAAATTTGAATAATCTACTATTCCACTAGCCCACCCTATTACAAATAAAATTGTTAAAAAAATCAAAGCAGATCTTTGCTCGCCAATACTAATATTTTTATTCACAATTTTACTAAAAAGCTCTTTTTCTTTTAAATTCATTTCTTCAATCTAAATATTTTTCTTAATTTTAAATAATTAATTTGCCTAAAATAATATTTTTTTTGATAGGAGAACTATGGAACCGAAAATTGACTTAATTTTTGATGAGAATTATACTTTAATGATTATGGACGGAAGGTTCATTCCTGGTGGCAACCCAGATATTAGCGATATAATCAAACAAAAATTTGATGAATTAGTTAAAGATAATCACCTAAAAGTACTCGTTGATCTAAGGAATGTTGATTTTTTTGCTTCTAATACTATTGGAGCATTAATTTATGGATATAATGTGTTAGCTGATAAAAAGGGAAAAATTGTGCTTTGGCGTCCCAAATCATATATTGGCGATAGTCTTAAACTAGTAAAAATTGATAAAATTATTACTATTACTGACGACAAAGACGAAGCTTTAATTGCCTTAGGGATATAAAAATTACCAACATCTTCAGAAATCAAAAAAAAGCCGTATATTGCGGTACGGCTTTATATTTCAATTAATATTACATTAAATCAATAATATTATTAAAAGTCTTGCTTGGACGCATGCTATTGATAGTCAATTCATTATTACTATGATAATAGCCTCCAATATCTATAGGTTTGCCTTGGCAAGTAGTATGCTCTTCGATAATTATATTTTCATTATCGAGTAGGGCAGCAGCTATTTTTTCAAACCTCTTCTTAATATTTATATCTTTGTCTTGCTTAGCCAAAGATTGTGCCCAATACATTGATAAATAGAAAGAACTGCCACGATTATCAATTTCATAAACTTTTCTAGAAGGTGATTTTCCATTTTCTAAATAAACACCAATAGCTTCTTCGAGAGTCTCAGCTAATAATTTAGCATTATTATTACCTGTTTGCTCAGCAAATAGCTCCAACGAAGGTACTAAGGCACAATATTCACCTAATGAATCCCAACGTAAATGATTTTCTTGCAAAAATTGTTGAACATGCTTTGGAGCCGAACCACCTGCACCAGTTTCAAACAAACCACCTCCATTTAATAATGGTACTATTGAGAGCATTCTTGCACTAGTGCCAAGCTCTAAAATAGGGAAGAGGTCAGTCAAATAATCTCTTAACACATTACCAGTAACAGAAATAGTATCAAGACCTTTGCGAACTCTTGCTAATGTGAATACCATAGCCTTTTCAGGTGCCATAATTTGGATTTCCAAACCATCTGTATTGAATTCAGGTAAATAAGAATTAACTTTTTTGATAATTTCATAATCATGAGCACGATTAGAATCCAGCCAAAATATTGCTGGAGAATTTGTCGCCCTTGCTCTATTTACGGCTAATTTAATCCAATCTTTTATAGGAGTATCTTTAGTTTGACACATTCTATATATATCACCCTTTTCTACATTTTGTGATAATAATATAATACCATTTTCATCAATAATATTAATTGTACCGCTATCACTTGCTTCAAATGTTTTGTCATGAGAGCCATATTCCTCCGCTTTTTGGGCCATCAGCCCAACATTAGCTACATTTCCCATAATTGATGGATCAAACTGTCCATTGATTTTGGCATCCTCTAAAATAGCACTATACATAGTAGCATAAGACCTATCTGGAATAATAGCCACAGTATCCTGAAGTTCATCAGCACTATTCCACATTTTGCCACCATCTCTGATTATATTTGGCATAGAAGCATCAATAATTACATTATTAGGGACATGCAAATTGGTAATTCCGTATCTTGAATCAACCATTGCCAGAGCTGCTTGATTGTGGTATACATTATTAATAGCTGCTTCAATTTCAGTTTGTTTATCCTTAGGTAATTTCTTTAATTTATCTAATATATCAGTAATACCAAAATTTACATTAGCGCCTATCTCATTTAGCTCTTTTGCGTATTTGTCTAATACATCTTTGAAATATATATATACTGCATGGCCAAACATAATAGGGTCAGAGACTTTCATCATAGTTGCTTTCAAATGAAGAGAAACCAAAGTACCATCGGTCTTAGCTTTAGCAAACTGATATTGATAAAATTCTCTCAATGATTTCACGCTCATTACAGCAGAATCTATTATTTCCCCAGTTAATAGTTTGATGCCAGACTTTAAAGTTTTTTTAGAGCCATCATTAGAAACTAATTCAATATTAACGATTTTATTCCCATCGCAAGTATATGATTTTTCTGATCCATAAAAATCTCCATTAGACATATAGGCAACATTAGCCTTAGAGCCACTTTTAGGCCAAGGTTTCATCATTTTGTGAGGATATTTTTGAGCAAATTTCTTTACTGAAATTGAAGGACGTCTATCTGAGTTCCCTTCTCTCAA
>JBDHXE010000094.1:0-9062 GCA_039810525.1 Chlorobiota bacterium
AATAATTAACTTATAGTTAATTATATAAAATATAAGCTCAGCCTTTACAGGCTGGGCTTTTTTGTTGGGGAGTGGGGATGAAAATAAAAGTTGATGGATTTAAAAGTTTTTTATATTTTTTGAAACATAATTAATTTATTTCTCGTATTTTATAAAGGCGGTAATTACTTTTTTATAGAAAAGGTAACAAAATGATAAAAAGATTATATAGAAATAAACAGAACAAAATGATCGGCGGAGTAGCTAGTGGTATGGCTGATTACTTCGAAGTAGATCCTGTATTAGTTAGAGCATTATTCATAATTATTACAATTGCATATGGGATAGGGTTATTAGCATATATTGTTTTATGGATTATTATCCCTTCTAACGAAATAGAAGAACAATATAATTTTAATTCTCACAATGATAATCCCAATACATTTAGCTCAGTAGAAGATGAATCTTATTATAATGATATTAATATATCTAACAAGAAAAACGATAGGAAATTTCTTAGTGGTATTATTTTAATATTATCTGGTATTATAATATTTATAAAGCAGGTCTTACCAGATTTTAATTTTGAATATATAGTACCAATTATACTAATTATTGTTGGATTTTCAATATTGTATAAAAGAAATTTCTTTAGTAATAAAGGTGAGTAAGATGAAAATAGGAACGCTTTTTTGGGGTTCATTATTGATATTCTTAGGAATTTTTATTTTATTAGATAATTTAAATTTATTGTCATTCGAACTTAATAATTTACTTAGTTTTTGGCCTATTCTTTTGATTTTATGGGGTATATTATTATTAAAAATTCCAAATATATTTAAATTGATTTTGTCAGCGATCTCTGGAATCATTTTAGCTTTATTGATTATTTCAACTTTTTATTCTATCAAAAACTCTATTTTTAGTGTAAATATTAAGGATACATTTGCTAATAATAGCTCAAATAGTAATAATTCTATAGATGTAATAGAAATGGACTCTGTAATTAAATATGTCAATTTAGAAATATCAACGGGGGCAAGTTCATTTAATATTTCTAAAAATTCAGATAACACTAACTTAATTACAACATTTACAGAAGGCATTTTAGTTGAAGATAATTCTGAGCTTGATTCAATTAAAAACATAAAAGTATCTGCTGGGCCATTAGAAAACAAGAAAACAGACTATATGGCTGATCTTTCTTTAAATAATCTACCCATTTATAAAATAGAGCTGAATGCTGGCGCTTCAAAAATTGACTGTAATTTTAGCAATATAAAAATTAAAAAAATTGATATCGATGCTGGTGCAGCTAATATCAGACTACGCTTAGGAAGTGATATGGATACTACATTTATTAAAATTAATTCTGGAATATCAAAGATTAATTTATTATTACCTAAAGAATCTAAGTGTATTTTAAAATCTGAATCTTCTCTAAGCGCAAATAATTTCAAAAGTTTTAAAAAAATGGAAAATGGGAAATATGAATATTATCCTACAATTAATAATGCAAAGGTGATTATTATTGATTTCGAGGGAGCTTTGTCGAGCTTTAGTATTGCCAATTACTGATAAAGTTTTTTTTCTTTAATAATATTTGCTATTTCGTCTGGAACAAAAAATTTATAAGGTATATTATTAGCTATACAGTCTCGAATATAAGACGAGGATATTTCAAGGAATGGGGCTCTCATAAGGTTTATATTAAAGCCCCATTTTTTATATTTGTGTATTTCTGTAATTATAGTATTATAATCGTATTTAGTTCTTCTGACTACTACTAATTCTACTAAATTTAATATTTCTGACCAATCTTTCCATTGCTGAAATTGAAAGAATTGATCATCGCCTATTAGAAGAAAAAATTTTGCAGAATATTTATCTTGAAGATATTTTATAGTATCAATAGTGTATGATTTCTCGATTTTATTAATTTCGAAGTCTTCTATTTCAAATTTATCATTATATTTAATAGCAGATTTTAATAATTCAATAATATAATTTATTGATATATTTTTTTTATTTTCTTTTAAAGGAGATTGGTATGTTGGTATAAATAGTATTTTGTCCAATTTATATTGGGAAAGAAATAGTTCTGCCATAGTTAAATGACCAATATGAATTGGATCAAAACTTCCACCATAAATACCAATCGTCATTTATTTTCCTTGAAATACTGGCTTTCTTTTTTCTAAAAAGGCATTAGTACCTTCTATAAAATCATTAGTACCGCAAATTTGACCAAATTTAGAAGATTCGTAGTTCAGCCCTTCTATTGGGGACAAATGTTCGGCCATATTTATACAATCAATCGCAGCTGAGACTGCAAGACTTCCTTTAGATAATATTAGATTAACTAATTGTTTTGCTTGTGGTATAAGTTCATTTAAAGGATATATATGATTTACTAATCCTATTCTCAAGGCTTCGTCTGCATTAATAATATTAGCACTTAGGATTAATTCCATAGCCATTGATTTGCCGATTATACGAGTCATTCTCTGAGTACCTCCATACCCTGGTATTATCCCTAAATTAACTTCTGGCTGACCAAACTTGGCGTTTTCTGAGCAGATCCTAATATGACAAGCCATAGCTAATTCACAACCACCACCTAATGCAAATCCATTGATAGCCGCAATGACTGGTACTTTTAGCAACTCTAATCTAAGCATCACTTTGCTACCATATTCACTAAATAATTTACCTGATCTATCATTAGATTTATTTAATTCTACAATATCTGCACCAGCAGCAAATGCTTTTTCTCCAGAGCCAGTCATAATTACTGCTTTTATTGTAGAATCTAATTCAATTGTAGTAATAATAGAATTTAATTCTGAAAACAATTCTTCATTGAGTGCGTTTAATTTATCGGGTCTATTAAGTGTAATAATAGCATAATTTTCAATTTTTTCGAATAAAATTGTGCGATATTCCATATTTTAACCTTTATATTTGAAACAAATTTATTTACAAAATTAAAGAATTATTTATAAAGATGAGAGTATTCTTTTATATATTATTTATTATTATATTTCTAATCCATTCTTCGATTGATATTAATGCAAAGATTAATAGAAAGCATAGAAAAGTTAGTTCTAAATCAAAGTTCAGTTTAGTAGAAGATTCAGTTTTGCATAAAGGTTTAAATTATCAAAAATATATTTATTCAATCGGCAGGTCAACTATTCAATGTAATGTCTTGAAAATTGATTTAAAAGATTCTAATGTGGATGTAGATATATTAAAAGCAGGTAATAATATAAGTGTTAATTCTAAAATTCGTGAATTACTAAATTATCAAGATTCAATTGATAACAAAGAATCAATAGCTGCAATTAATGGGAATTTTTGGAAAGCATATACAAATTACCCTATAGGAGCACTATTTAGGGATGGTAAAGCAGTAGAAATAAAACCTTATAAAGATTGGTCTTCTCTTTTTATAAGCAATCGTAATATTCCCTATATTGATAATTTCAAATTATCTTGTCAATTAAGTATGCCTAATGGTAATAGAATTTATGTAAGCGAATTTAATAAAAGAAGAGATAGTAATTCGATTGTCTTATATAATAGTTTCGTTGGAGATATAGTACCATATATTAAAGATAAAGATATAGATCAAATGTACAACCAATTGCTTTTCGAGCAAGCATTTCTTGAAACATATAATGATTCGACTGAACTAAAAATTGATTACGAAGCTTTAAAACAAGCATTAATTGAAAAACATAGAAGTGAACTTTTTGAAGCCAAACTCAGAAAAATCAAACTAAGATTAATAGACAATCAAGCAATCAACAAACCTTTCAGAGGTATTGTTACTATACTCGATACTGGTGCTATAGGGTTAGCAAAAGAAGAAATCATAATATCTTTTGGTATATTATATCCTGATTTTAGTTTTCCAAAAATTGGTGATACTTTAAGAGTTGATATATCTACTAATAATAATAATTCGATCATTTTTAAAGATGGTATTACTGGTACTCCACGTTTGGTCAGAAATGGTATAGCCAAGCATGAAGCATATATTGAGGGTTCGAAAAGTAAGAGATTTATTAATAGTAGATTACCTAGGACAGCTGTGGGTTATGATAAAAGTAAAAGCCATTTATTCTTAGTTACAATTAGTGGAAGGAATAGGCTTGCGAACTCACATGGAGCAAATTTGCAAGAATTAGCTTCAATTATGCAAAAGGTTGGTTGCTGGGATGCAATGAATCTCGATGGTGGAGGTAGCACTATGATGGTGATCAATAATAACAATATAGAAAACCCAGAAATTACAGATTTAATGAGAAAGATAAATACTGTAATCGCTGTAAGAGTTAAGAAATAATTGGCATTTGTTGAAAGAACTAAAGCTTTGGATTGAATTTCAATTAAACATAGTTAAATTGTTTTATTAATATGTAGCATATCGTGATATTTTTAACCAATATATAATATTGAAATAATATAGTTTACTGACTATTTTTCTTATTTTTGTATTTTATTATATGTTAATTAAAAGTTATTTATGAAAAAGATTATTGAATGTGTACCTAATTTTTCAGAAGGTCAGAATAGAGAAATTATTGATTCTATTAGCAAAGCAATTAGAGAAGTAGAAGGTGTAACTTTGTTGGATGTAGATCCGGGATTTTCTACAAATAGAACAGTATATACTTTTGTAGGTGATCCAGAATCAATTATTCAAGGTGCGTTGGCAGCGGCTCGTTCGGCACGAACATTAATTGATATGAGACATCATAAAGGTGAGCACCCCAGAATGGGTGCATTAGATGTTTGCCCTTTTATTCCAATTGCCAATGTTTCAATGGACGAATGTGTAGAAATTTCAAAAAAGTTTGCTCAGTTAGCATCGGATGAATTAGGAATACCTATTTATTTGTATGAATATTCTTCAAATAATCCAATGAGAAAGTCATTATCTCAAATAAGGCATGGTGAGTATGAAGGAATTTCAAAGAAAATCTTACTTCCAGAATGGAAACCAGATTATGGACCAACTAAGTTTATCTCTGAATGGGGAGCTACTGTAACAGGGGCTCGAGATTTTTTAATAGCTTATAATATCAATGTACTGGGTACATCTAATCAAGCTCACCGAATAGCTCTCGATCTAAGAGAAGCTGGTAGAGGTGAAAATGAACCGGGTAAATTGAAAGAGGTAAAGGCAATTGGTTGGTATGTAGAGGAGTATGGTATGGCACAGATATCAATGAATCTGACTAACTACAAAATTACACCTATGCATATTGCATTTGAAGAAGCCAAAATTGATGCTCAGAAGCTAAATATTGGAATAGCTGGCTCTGAATTGATAGGATTAGTTCCGCTTGAGGCAATGTTGATGTCTGCAGAATATTATATTGAGAAGGAGAATTTATTTATTCTTGAAGAGGAGCAAAAGATAAGATTGGTGGTTGAAAGACTTGGCTTAAATTCTATTTCTAAATTTGAACCTAATAAGAGAATAATTGATTATATGATTGCAGAAAGTCCGAATGAACCATTGGCATCTTTGTCTTTAAGAAGCTTCATTGAGGAAGTGGCTTCCCGAAGTGCTGCTCCGGGTGGTGGTTCTGTGTCGGCAGCTATAGCAGCAATGGGTGTTGGATTAGCTTGTATGGTGGCTCAATTAACTTATGGTGTAAGAAAGTTTGAGCATCTGGACAAAGAAATGAGAGAGATTATTCCTCATTTACATACTATTACAAAGCAATTAATTCCTTTGATAGATGCTGATACTAATGCTTTTAATGATTATATGGATGCTATCAAATTACCAAAAAATACAATTGAGGAAAAAGAGATAAGGAGTACAGCAATGCAAGATGGTTTAAAAAAAGCAATTTTAGTACCTCTTAATACTATGAAAACTGCCGATTCGGCTTGGGATTGGATGGAGAGAATTGCAAAATCTGGAAATATAGCTTCTAAGTCTGATATTGAAGTAGGTGTTAAATCTTTAGAAACTGGTATATGGGGAGCATATAAAAACGTATTAATTAATTTAGGTGGCATTAAAGATGCTGATTTTAAGTATGAGATTACAAATATTGCAGAATCAATAAAAGATAGAGCGGAAATGAGAAAAAATCAAATTTTGGATTTATTAGCACGAAGGAAGGATTAAAATGAAACATCTCTGGTCGCCATGGCGCTCCAAATATATATCTTCATTTAAGAATACGGATATTAATGAAGGTGAAAGTTGTTTTATTTGTGAAGCAGCTATGAATAAAGATATGAACGAAGATAATTTAGTCGTTTTCAAAAATAAGCTTATATTAATTCTTTTAAACAAATATCCCTACAATGCTGGTCATTTATTGATAGCCCCAAGAGAACATATTGGAAATATTAATGAACTAAATATTGAATTAATGAATGAAATTAATATTTATATTAAATCTTCTATCAATATTTTAGATCAATTGTTTATGCCTCAAGGGTATAATATTGGTGCTAATCTGGGTAGAGTAGCAGGTGCTGGTCTCCCCGATCACATACATTATCATATAGTGCCTCGATGGTCTGGAGATACTAATTTTATGACAACTGTTTCAGATATCAAGGTAATTTCAGAACAGATTGAAGATACAAGAATTAAGATAGCAAATGAATTCGAATTATTAAGATAAGATGAAATATATACCAGCCAAAAAATCATTAGGTCAAAATTTCCTTGCTGATAATAATATGGCAGCTAAGATAGTAAAAAACGCTAATATAAACACCGATGATTATATTATCGAAATAGGCCCTGGGACTGGATTACTAACGGAGCATATAGTTAAATATACTGATAATCTTACTTTGGTCGAGTTAGATACAAGAGCTGTGGCAATTTTGGAAGCAAAATTCTTTGAACTTAGAAAAAATATAAAAATAGTTCAAGAAGATTTTAGAAAGTTTGACATTTCTAAAGAATTCCTTGCATCTCATAAAAGACTCTCTGTAATTGGTAATATCCCATATTACATCACTGGTGATATTTTTTTTAAACTTTTTGAAAATTCAAATTATCTAAAAAGTGCTGTTATTACTTTGCAAAAGGAAGTAGCAATTAGAATGGTATCTTCTATGAATTCTAAGGATTATGGAATTCTGGCTATTGCAGCTCAATATTGTAGCACTCCCAAGCATTTGTTTGATATACCTGCAGCTTGTTTTATTCCTAAACCTAATGTAACATCATCAGTAATTAGCTTAAGTTTTAAGGATAATTTTGACTATGAGGAATATAAAAAATTAATGAAGGTTGTAAAGCATTCTTTTAATCAAAGGAGAAAAAAAATATCTAATACTGTTAAATCTTTATTAAAAGATGATTTTGATGAATATATTTGGAACAAATATAAAGATAAAAGGCCAGAAAATTTAACAATCGAAGAGTTTTTGGAGTTAATAAGTATATGCAGGAATTAGTGAGTGAACAATGAAAAATATAAAGTTATTACAAACAAATGAAATCTATACACTGATAATGTTGATATTTTATACAATTTTAGCATTTATCTTTAATTTTAAATTAGAAAAATTTTATCAATTAGTGCTATTTAATTTCACAATAATAGCTTTAATTATATTTGTATCCTCATTTTCTTTGAAGTATGGTAATTCTAAGAAATATAAACTATTTAGAAGTTTATATATAGTACCTATAGTTTTTTCTATTTATTCTCAGGTACAAGTATATATACCTTTTCTAAACCCTCATCTATATGATAGTGTGCTTATTGGGTGGGATAAAGCTATATTTGGAGTTAATCCTACAGATTGGATTTATAAATTTACTAATCCATTACTTACTGAGTGGCTTCAATTCGCATATATGACATATTATTTTATACCAATTATTTTGGGCGTAGAATTTATTCTTAAGAATAAGGAAAGTGAGTTTGATTATTTAATAAGAAATGTTGTACTAGCATTTTATTTATCTTATATTACATATTTATTTATGCCAGCAATTGGTCCTAGATTTACTTTGCATAATTTTGCTTCATTAAATTTAGAAATACCAGGATTATTTTTGACTGACTTTTTTAGAAATATAGTTAATACTGGTGGAGGTGTACCAATAGGTTCATTACATCCAGAGCAAATGGTCAATAGAGATTGTATGCCTAGCGGACATACTTGGATTACAATAGTTAATATGTATATTGCATTCAAATGCCATTCTAAATATAAATATTTAATATTGTTTTTTGGATTAAGTTTAATTGTAGCTACTATTTATTTACGTTATCACTATGTAGTGGATTTATTAGTTGGCGCTTTTTTGGCAATAGTATCATTAAAAGTAGAGCCAATTTTCGGAAAATCAATTAGTTTTATTACCTCTAATTTTCCAAAAAAGTCCAACTAAAAGAGAGCCTGAAATTTCTACCATTACCTGGAGATATAGCAATATTATAGTATTTATTATCTAATATGTTTTCAAACATTAATCTAATGGTAGCATCACCTAATTTAATATAAGCGTATGGATTAATATAGTTTATCCCTGCTTGCTGATTGTAATCAGATATTGAATATGCTTTGTAATAAGGTATAAATCTTAAACCATTAAAACTACTTGCATATTTTGTTTCTGCCCCAATTCTTAATATACTTTTTCCTAAATCGTATTCGTAATATATATTTAAAATTGAGCTTAGTATAGGCAAAATTTTTGTATCTGTATATGATATTTCTGAAATATTAAGGTTAGCTATTATTTGATAATTAAATATATTTAATATATTGGATTGGAATTTGATATTAGCTCCATAAGCTAAATATTTCTCTTTATTTACAAAAGTGATACCTTGAGGGGTATAATTGGATTGATCGCTAATTAGAACTATCGGGTCTTTCTGAATACGATAAAATGCTGTAATTTCAAAATCAGTAGTATTATCTATGTGTGTCTTGTTACCAATCAAGAATAGCAAATTCTTTTCATTAAGTAATGAAAAGCCTTCGGTAATTTCGGGTATTCTTTCTGAATATGAGGCATCAGCAAAAAATTTGACATACTCAGAAATTTTATAGTTAAGTTTGCCACCTAA
>JBDHXE010000095.1:0-9061 GCA_039810525.1 Chlorobiota bacterium
CTGCTCCTATACCGCTCAATAAATAATAGTATAGGAACTTTTTGCTTCCCCATAAGCTTTCAAGCTCTGTTCCAAACATCCATAGTGCAAATAAATTCATAAATATATGCCAAAATCCGCCGTGCATAAACTGATAGCTTATCAACTGCCATGGATAAAATGAATAATCAGAAAAATTAATAATTCTGGATATATCAAATGGCCATAATGCAAAGAATTTGATAAATAAGTTTTCTAATGATATTCCACCTAAAGTAATGGGCGTAAGAATAAAATATTGAACGAAAAAGATTGCAACATTTGCAATAATCAAACCTTTAAGAACTGGCGGGAACATACCAAACCCACGAAATCCACCTACTCTTCTATAATTACTCATTATTTTCTATATATTTATAATTTGATTTATGGACGAAATGAAATAATTTGAATTGCTAATTTTAGTTAATTTAATGAAAGGTAAATAGTCCTAACATTTTTGTCTATTCTAATAAGTGATGATTTTGTATTGTTCCATTCTGTTTTAAATATTCCCCAATGTTTGAGGAATTCTTCTGGAAATACAAAAAAAGACTTCCAACTATTTAATACATTTTCGTATAGATTTATAATTATTTTCCTATCTTTTATGTAAATTGTATCACCAATTAATAAATCAGGAAAGCTATTGATAATAATTTCTATAAATTTAAGAATTTCTTCAATAGTACTATACATTGTTTGATTAAGTATAGAATTATTGGTTTCTGATAATAGACTAAATATACCATTTAACGAGCTAATAATATTATCTACTATGGTAATTTGTTTCTCAATTAATTCATTTATTTGCAATTGTAATACCTCATTTTATCTTCAAAACGCAATTAACATTACAATATTTTTAATTTAATTATTGAGTAATTTTAAGTTTTTCTTTTACATTATTATTTAGCTCTAAATCAATGTAAAACTCATTTGGTAAGTATTTCATATCAAGGTTTAAGATATTATCATTAATATCAATATTTTTAATTAAGTAATTATATTTATCATAAATTCTTGCTTTATAATGATAAGTGTTGCTTTCATTTAATAGTATTATTTCTAAATATTCTAATTTTTTGTCAATTTTTATTTTTGCAAAATTATCAATTAGTATAAATCTATCATAATATTTAATATTCTTATAGAAGCTTGAATCTAACATATTACATATTGGCTTGATTACTATTCTATTATTTGAATCATTTAGCTGGATGTTTGGTTGTGGTAATGATAAGTATTGAGCTTTGTCTTGATCATTTATTAGTTTTAAGTTCAAATTGTATTCTGAATTAATTCCAATAAGGAATTTGGGCTGTTGAAAGCTAGTATAATAATTATTTTTGACATAGTCTATAGCTGATTTTATCTTATAATTTGTTGCGCTATCTATTTTATAATAGTCTTTTAAATTGTATGGATTTTTGTTCCAAATAAATGAATAAAAAGTAAATGAGTTGACAATAGAACCCAATAGAGATGGGTGACTATTGTCTGGCTCATATAGCTCTAATTCTGGGTAAAAATTTCGGATATAGTTCCAAACCAAACCAATAGGTACAACATTGGCGTTGATTGCATTAGCGTATTCTTGATACCTTTGTCTTAGTGCTTTGTCCATTCCTTCATAAGTACATAAATATGGATAATTTTTGCAATTAGCAGTATCACCATTCTTTCTGCCCCAAGTCATAAAGAGGTACACTTGGGTACAGGAATTATTTTCCTTTATTATACTATCTAATCCTTTTAGATAAGGATAGCTTTCTTTAATAATAGTATTATCATCTAAAGATGGTAATTGGCTTTGCTCTTGAATTATTATATAATCCCACTTTTTTTCTTTGATTTTTTCAATTGTGTTTATATTATTGTAATGATTTTTTAGGTAAAAGCTACTAATTGCTATACTTTCAATATTAGCTTGTTCATTATCATCATTGATTATTTGCTGAATTGTCTTAGGCATTGAATATGCAAAAGTATAACTATTCCCTATAAATAATACATTCACGGGTGATTTGTCTAATGAAAATAAACAAATGTAATTTAAGTGTAGTATAGCTAAAAATATTAATTTATATTTCATTCTATGATATCAGCTTTACCTTATTGTTTTCTAAAATGTATTTTTGGTTAGTTCTGCTGCATATAGCTATATTCTTATTATCAAAATTTAATCTTTCCCCAGCTTCACTTACCCATCCTATAATTTTTGCTGGTATACCTGCAACCAAGGCATAATCAGGTATATCTTTTGTAACAACAGAGCCAGCTCCTATAAATGCACTTTTTCCAATAGTAACTCCACAAACTATTGTAGCATTAGCACCTATCGAGGCACCCTCTCTAACTAAGGTTTTAGAGTAAAAATCTGTCCCTCTTTGCGGATATTTGCAACGTGGATTAATTACATTAGTAAATACCATAGAAGGACCACAAAATACGTAATCTTCTAATTCTACCCCTTCATATATCGAAACATTATTCTGAATTTTACAATTATTTCCAATTTTAACATTATTGCCAATATTTACATTTTGCCCAAACGAGCAGTTTTGACCTATTATCACACCAGATTGAATATGTGAAAAGTGCCATATTTTAGTACCATTGCCAATTTCAACATTTTCATCAATAAATGATGAATGGTGGACAAAATACTTATTCATTTTTTTTCTTATCCTTAATTAAAGGGTGTAACAAATCATAATCAAAAGTAATGTTAGATTTTCTAATATGATAGACTGTTTCTATCGAAGGGCGTGCCTCTTCTATTCCAAATCCATTACCTTCAAGTATATTATTATACACTATATTGTGTAGTTCGGTAAATCCATCTGTAAATTCAATTTCTTCATTATCAAACACAATTGATCGAAATGTATTTTGCCCCATTTCACTAACATTTTTTGGTAAATCGTCTTTATCGATAGATAAAAACCATTTGATATTAGCATTTTCGAGTTCAATAAATCCGGAAGCTTTATTTTCTTCTTTAAGGAATACAATATTCCGTTGAGGTTTACCAAATATCCAAATCAGCATATCAAAGAAATGTACACCTATATTGGTAACTACACCGCCAGATTTCTCTTCTATTCCTTTCCAAGAATAGTTGTACCAAAGACCTCTGCTTGTAATATAAGTTAGGGTAATATTGATCTTTGATTTTTGAGGGCTCTCATATTTCTTTTTTAGTTCAATAATTTTAGGATGTACACGAAGTTGTAGAATATTATAGACTTTTTTTTGATATTCTTCTTCTAATAGTTGTATTGCATCTAAATTAGATGGTTTTAGAACTAATGGCTTTTCACAAATTGCATTGGAACCAACTCTAAAACCTAATCGAATATGAGCATCGTGCAAATAATTTGGTGAGCATATAGATAAATAGTCAATCTTGTTTGGATCGTTATTCCTTCTTAATTTTTCTAAGTATCTATCGAAGCGTTCAAATTCAGTAAAAAAAGCTACATTAAAGGAGAATTTATCTAATATTCCAACTGAATCATGTGGATCTAAAGCTGCTACTAAATTGTTATTAGTAAATTTAATTGCTTGTAAATGCCTAGGAGCTATGTAACCAGCTACACCTGTAATTGCAAAGTTTTTCATTTTGCCATACTATTAATTTAACTAAATACAAAACTATGATATTTTTTTGAGAGTTAGAAAGTAAAAATTACTTATTTTTATAATTTATTAATATCAGAGGAAAATATGGAAGCTATAAGTTATCTTAACTCTAATAGAGAACTATTTTTAAATCAGTTATTTGAATTTTTAAAAATACCAAGTATTTCTAATGAAAGCGAATATGATAAAGAAACTAAAAGATGTTCTGAATGGATTTCGAATCATTTGAAAAATATTGGTATGCCTAACGTAGCAATTTACCCTACTGCAGGTCATCCAATAGTATATGCCGAAAATTTGGAGGCAGGCAAGGATAAACCTACTGTACTTATTTATGGTCATTACGATGTACAACCAGTAGATCCATTAGAACTATGGATTTCTAAACCTTTCGAACCAGAAGTTAGAAATGGTAAAATATATGCAAGAGGCTCAAGTGATGATAAAGGTCAGGTATTTATGCATATTAAAGCTGTAGAGTCATATCTAAAATCAGGTAACAAACTACCAGTTAACTTAAAATTTTTAATTGAAGGCGAAGAAGAAGCTGGAAGCAATCATCTTGATGATTTTATTTTAAATCATAAAGATCTCTTAGCTTGCGATTCTGTATTGATTTCGGATACAGAGTGGTTCGCTGATGGAGTACCATCTTTGTGTTATTCTTTAAGAGGATTGGCATATATTGAAATCACTATTACTGGGCCTAATAGAGATCTACACTCTGGCACTTTTGGAGGTGCTGTTGATAATCCAATTATGGTATTATCAAAAATGATCGCTAGTTTACGGGATGATTATGGTAGAATTACTATTACAGGTTTTTATAATGATGTATTAAATTTAGAGCAAGATGAGCGTGATAATTTCAATAAATTACCTTTTAATTATAGGGAATGGTGTAATGATTTGGAGGTAAATGAAGGTTATGGTGAATTAGGTTATTCTACTTTAGAGAGAACGTGGGCTAGACCATCTTTGGATATTAATGGAATTTATGGCGGATATATTGGTGATGGGGCTAAGACTGTATTGCCTTCAAAAGCTACGGCTAAAATATCAATGAGATTAGTTCCCAATCAAGACCCAGAAGATATAGCAAACAAAATCAAGGATCATTTGTTTAGAATACTACCTCCTACTGTCAAACTTGAATTTAAGAATTTGCATGGTGGTAATCCTGTGATAGTACAGAGAGATGGTAAGGCTATCCAATCTGCTATGAATGCTTTGTATAAAACTTATAAAAAGGAAGCAGTGTTTATGAGAGAAGGTGGTTCTATACCGATAGTAGATACATTTTCACAGGCATTAAATGCTCCTGTAGTATTGATGGGGTTTGGGTTACCTAGCGATAATATTCATTCTCCAAACGAATCTTTTGCTGTAGATAATTTTTATGGTGGTATTGAAACTTCAATTTATTATTTAGAAGAATTATCCAAATAATAATATTATTTTTTTGTATTTTAACATAAAAATATAAGTCTGGATTATAAGGTAGACTTATTGAGAGAGAAAATCAGTGATGTAATTTATAGATATTAATTTAATTCTTCTGTTGAGGCTGTCTCATAAGTCAGCAGCAATGTTTTGATTTTTAGTTCTCTAATTGTCCTACACTTCTTCACAGTCGTCCTACACTTCCGAAAGTGTAGGGCGACTTGTTCTTGCATGCCGCTTACCATTATAGACTTACGTGATATATTCCTTTTCAATATTTATTCCAATATATTACTATTTCTTAATAAAGAAATAGTAAAGAAAGCATAGAATTCTGAATTATAAGACAGCCTTTTCTTAAAAATACATAAATAATTTATTGTTTTCGACTTATGAATCAGTCTTATGTTTAATTAACTTCAATTACTTTTTTATAATGAATTTATGTAATTTATTAATTTGCTGTATTACTATTCAATTGATTGTAATTTCTAACAATACCAGTCAATCCACCTTGAATAAGCCATTTATTATTTTTCTTTTCTAAGACTCGTGAAACTCTCAAATAGAGATAGCTTGTTTGACCTTGTTTGGTAACAGTAGCATTAGTACCATAGAAGATTGTGGCAAGATTGCCTTGCGGGTCAATGAAGATAGTAAAATCTTGCAAATCTCCATAAATTATTTTTTCATATTCTTTCCATTGCTGATCAATGGCTTTTTTGTATTCAGCAAAGGTTTTGAATACTTCCGAAGAATCCGTACCAAAAAAGATAACTTCGTCGCTTAGATATTCAATCATTTTACCAAAATCTCTTTCGTCACTAGCTTTATTAAAGTCGAGAATAACATTTTTGACCTTTTCTTTCTCAATATCAATTTCTTGCTGAGTTAGATATTCTGCTTTATTACCACAACCATAAAGCATCAAAACAAATAGAAAACTAAATAGGATAATACTTTTCATAACACTATTCCCCTATGTATATTTAAAAAAAAATATTTATTTACTATACTTGGTATATAATTTGCAAAATTCAATAGTAAATATACTAAATAAATTTATATTTTTAATAAAAATAAATAATAAATGGGGTAAATAATATGAAAATTGCTGAAATTAATCCGCAGAATTATCAAGCATATCAGCCGAAAGAGCTTAAAAAATCAGATATTCCAGTTAATTCACCAAAAGGTATAGATAAATTAGATATCAATCAAAATAATGGTAATTGGCAAAAGGATATTTTGTTAGATGCACTATCTATGATTGAGAATAATATACAGTTGGATAATAATAACCCATTAGATAAAATGGAAAATCAACCAATTGAAACTTATGAAGAGGCGTTAATGGAATTAAATTGGGTGAAGACACCTTTTTTTAAGGCACAAGCTTCGAAGGCTCAAGCTAATTTGGAAGGTCATGATGTATTGCATTTGTTTATGGAGAACTTATAAAGATTTAATCGTATAAGGCAAAGATTGGTGAATAATGATCTTTGCCTTGATTAAAATTATTTGAGATCAATTTCTATTTTTCCATTTTGGATCTTAATAAGTTCATCTTTATTGTTTATATTTTCTAGTATAGCATTAAATGAAATTTTAAGTTTTAATTTAGTCCATTCATTAATGCTTACATTTCCTTCAATAGATTTATAAGTCTCATTGCCATCTCTGATTGATAAAGTAATAGAATTATTACTATTTAAAGTAAAATTTGTTATTTGCTGTTTATCTACAAGTAATCTTATTAACAATGTGTAGATACCTTTAGAATTTTTTGATGAGGTATTTATAGTAAGGTAGTTTGAATTAGAATCTGGTAATATAACTTTCACAATATTTGAATAGAAATTTGTATCTAAAGAGCCAATTATATTAAATGTTGCAATACCTGTAGTATTTTCAACTATGGGATTTGATACATTATCGGAGCATGATAGTAAAATAAGTGTCAATATTAATGGTAGTATTTGAGATATATTTTTCATTAATGTCAAATATTTCCTTGGATTGGTCTTATAATTAATTCCTCTATTACTGTATTACCATCGTATGAGTTATTGAGTGCACTGACTATAGCATTAGCCACGCTATCAGGTTTTAATAATCTTTGGCTATATTTGATTCTGGAATTACTGTCCCAAGCGTCCGTATCGGTAGCGCCCGGCAATATATCTATAAATTTTATCCCGTAATTTCTATATTCGTTTCTTAGTGACCGACTCAGTGCAAGTAAGCCTGCTTTACTAAGATTATATATTGAGCAATTTGCGAAGTTTTCAAAAGCACCAACAGATGATATATTGACGATAGTACCACTTTGATTTTTTATCATATTATCGATAACTACTTTAATACAATAAAATATTCCATTTAAATTAATTTTAATTAAGTTGTCATATTCTTCGATAGAAGTTTTTTCAAAAGGTTTGAATAATGTAATACCAGCATTATTTATTAAAATATCAATTTTATTATGCTTTTCAATTATTTCAGTATATACTTTTTCTACTTCATAATAGTTTCGATTATCACATTGAATAAATAAAAAATTTGAGTCTTGATAAATAATTTTGCTTAAATAATTATTGTCTATATAATAATCTAAATTATGCGAACCAGTAGCAATCACATGAGCTTGTTTCTCTAATAATGATTTTGAAAGAGAGGCTCCAATACCTTTGGCCCCTCCTGTAATCCAAATAGTCTTATCTTTCAATAAATTCATTAAAAATAAAAATATTAGTTTATAAAATACTAATTTAATAATTTATTCTTAATTTATGAGCAATAATGTATTTAAATTCAAAAATAAGCAAGACTATTGCAATATTTTACCACTTTATTTGTCTGAAAATCTCTATATTTTTATATTAATCAAAGTGTATCTTCAATGAAATTAGTATCAATATTCTATCTTGCTCTAATGAGTATTATCACATACTCATCATTTAGTAACTCAATTATAATTAATGAAGTATCATCTAAAAATGAAACATCAATATTAGATGAAGATAACGAAAAATCCGACTGGATTGAATTGTTCAACAATGCAGATTACCCCATTAATTTAAAAGATTATAGAATTTACGACAAAGATAGCTTTGACAATGCATGGATTTTGCCAGATACTGTAATTAATCCTAAAGATAATTTATTAATATTCGCATCCAGCAAATCTCGCAATACGAGTAATAAGTGGGGAATTGATGCCTCAGGTTTTGGTATTACAACTTTTACTGCTTTTGATGGTATGCATTATGAATATATTAATTATGAAGGAGATTTTGAAATTTCGTTAGCAGTACATACTTTTTTCCTAAGCAATCATTTTAGCTATATTGGCATCAATTTTAGAGAAAATTTAAATGCTGAATCAAGATATGCAGGAATGTTTTTTGTACCTAACGAATTAAATACTGCTAGATTAATGTATAGAAATATTGAAAATTCTAATCCTGAGTCTATGGACTTTACTCAAGAGGTAATATATCCTATTAGTAAAATTAAACTAAAACGCATAGGAAATAAGTTTGTATTCTGTATTTCTGATAGCGATGGGTTTGATATAGAATGTAAAGAAATAGAAATGGATATGCCCAAATCAGGGTATTTAGGTATCAGTTATTCGAGTCAAAATCAAAATACATTAAGCAAAGTAATAATTTCGGATTTGGTACTTAATAACAAACCTTATGATTTTAGTAATTTACAAGGTATTGATTTTAACTGTGATATACCCGGTAAATTATATCTTAACAATGAAATCCATACTAATTTTGATATTAAGACTTCGGGCGAAACAATATACTTGTGGAATAATAAGGGGATATTGGAAGATAAAGTAAAGATACCAGCTTTAAAGGCAGATGTATCTTATGGTAGATATCCTGATGGTTCTAATAATCTAATGTATTTCTACCCCCCTACTCCACGTTTGACT
>JBDHXE010000096.1:0-9052 GCA_039810525.1 Chlorobiota bacterium
AAATAGAAGAAAGAAAAGCAAAAGGCGATACATTAGCTATGAATTTTAAAGAATTAATTAATTACCTTCCCAAAAGTATTGATGGATATAAATCTGCCGATCCAGAGGGCAGCTCTACCAATGCTATGGGCTTTTCTTTCTCACAAGCATCTAATACATATAGCAAAATGATAGGAGATAAGGAAGAATCTATTAGAATTGAATTAGTAGATTATAACGCTAGTTATGAATATTTGACTGGTATAGCTTACTGGACTACTTTGAATATTTCTACCGAATCTAGCAAAGGTTTTGAGAGAACAACTAAGGCAGATATTGATAATGCCTATGCCTACGAAAAATACGATAATGAATCTAAAAGTGGAAGTATTACTTATATATTGGGATATAGATTTATATTAACAATTAACGGTGAAAATATTAATAGCTTTGATGAACTAAAATCAATAGCAAATAAGATTGATTTAAAGAAATTAGCTTCGTTTTGATTAATATGAATATTATTGATGCTATTATACTTGGTATTATCCAAGGTTTATCCGAATTTATCCCAATATCGAGCACGGCACACCTTACTATTGCCGGCAAATTAATGAATTTGATTAACCCAGCTTATCCTGAGCGATGGACTTCTTTTATAGCAATTATACAGCTCGGTACATTAGTTGCAGTATTGGTATATTTCAAAAAAGAAATTATATCTTTTCCTAAAGCTTTTTTTATTGAAAACATTAAACTCCACAAGAAATTTTCAGAGCAATCGTTAGAATCGCGATTATCTTGGTTTATTGGTCTTGGTACTATACCTATTGTAGTTTTTGGGCTACTATTTAAAGACTTAATAGAAGGAAGTTTTACCAAAGAATTGACTGTAATTGCATACAGCTTAATTACTCTAGCTATAATACTATTTCTCTCTGAAAAGACAGCTTCCTTAAAAAAAGACTTGACTAATATAACTCTAAAAGATGCTATTATTATTGGATTTGCTCAAGTCTTAGCTCTAATTCCGGGCTCTTCAAGAAGTGGTACTACTATTACAGCTGGATTATTCGTAGGGTTAAATCGTGAGACTGCGGCTCGTTTCTCTTTTCTGTTGTCAATTCCTGCAGTTTTGGCTAGTGGATTACTGAGTGCTTACCAAGCTATAGAATATATTACACCTAATGATATAATCAATATTTTGGTTGCTACTATTGTTTCATTCGTTAGTGGCTATTTAGCAATTGCCTTTCTAATAAATTATCTAAAAAAGAATAGTACCCTATTATTTATAATTTATAGGATATTATTGGGTGCCATAATTTTAGGATTCTTTATATAAAAAGGAGTATATTCCGATAAATTGATAATTTATCATATTTTTCGGTAATATTAATTTATTATAATAAATTTCTCATATTAAATGATACGTTCATAGAGAAAGATATGAAGAATCTAATCTTAATAGCAGGTGCAACTGGGATGATTGGGAAGAAATTATCTCAGGAACTATATAATTATGGTTACCAAATTATATCAATCACAAGAAATATTGAGAAATCCAAATATGTTGTGCCTTGGTGTGATAATCATATTGATTATCTAAATAATAAAGAATTAGATAGATATATTGCACAAAGCTATGCCGTTATTAATTTAGCAGGAACTTCTATTGCAGCTAAACGATGGACAGAAAGTTATAAACGTGAAATAATTAACTCTCGAATCGAAACAACTAAATTATTAGTGTCTGCAATTAATAACTCTTTAGCTAAACCACAAATTCTGATAAATACTTCTGCAATTGGATATTATGGGAATACTTCAGATCAATTAATTGATGAAAGTAGTTCCAATGGAAACGATTTTCTTGCTACTGTTACTTCTATGTGGGAAAAAGAAGCCAAGCAAGTAGATCCTACGGTAAGATTAATTATACCAAGGTTAGGTGTAGTCTTTGATAGCAAAGAAGGAGCTTTTAATAAAATAACCCTTCCATTTAAATACTGTTTAGGTGGTGTTTTAGGCAATGGTAATCAATGGATGTCTTGGATTCATATTGATGATATCATTAAAATATTCGTATGGTTATTAAGTAGCTCTGTAAGAGGTACTATTAATTGCACAAGTCCATATCCAATTACAATGAAAGAATATGCCAAATTAGTAAGTAGAGCGTTGCACAAACCTTACTTTCTTACTATACCAGCATTGGTGCTGAGATTAGTCTTAGGAGAATCCTCAGAAATGATTACAAACTCATGCAGAGCAATGCCTAAAACATTATTAGCAAATGAATTCCAATATAAATATGATGAATTGGAGAAAGCCCTCCAAGCATTACTTAATTGAGAAAATAATAGTTATCGCAATTATCTCAAGACTAACTTATGAAAAATATTGAGGCTAATTTTAACTTACCGTTAGAAATATATTAGCAATGAATTTTGAATAATTTTTAAAATAAAAAGATAATATTAACGTATCTTGACTTAATGAAGGATTATATTAAATTTATATTGACATACTTGCTAATTGTTGTAATTACATTTACATCATTTGGTATTACTATACATAGTCATATATGTGCCCATACAGGCAAGACTTATTCTTCAGTAGTAGATGACAAAGCATGCAATACTATGCAGTCAGAAATACAGAGTTCAGATAATTTGTCTAACAAAGAATCTTGCTGTTTACATAGCACAGATCATTGTCAAATATCGGATATTTCTTCAAACTTAAAAATTAATAGAGAGAATTGCTGTGCTGATACTACAAACACTAAAATATTAAATATTGATTATTTATTACAGAATACTATAAATTTTGTACTAAATATTGAATATTTTAACTCTTTAAATGAAATAGACAATTTAATCATTGCATATAACAATGATATCCAAAGCAAATATAAGAATTTGAGGCAGAAGCTCAAATTCTTTACTTCGTTTACACTCCATCTTATTTCTATTTTAAATAATTATTCTCACAGAGATTATCCTGAAGATATACAAATAGCTTAAGCCTTTTTTAAAAGAATTAAAGTTTTTTTTTATATTAAATTTAGGAAAATGAAATGAGAATATTAGTATTTTTAATTATATTATTTAATTTTAACTTCTTAATATCCGAAACAATTATAGGAAAAGTAGTTGGAATTAATGAAAGTGAAAAAATTCCTTTAGTAAAAGCTACTATCAGAGTTGTAGGTAGCGATAAAGGTGCTTATACCGATGAGAATGGTGCATTCAAAATAGATGTACCTAGTGGAAAGAAAAAAATAATTGTATCTTATATTGGCTACAAGAGTGATACATTAGATATTAGCGCAAATATGATGATTGAATTAAAATCCGATTTAACCTTAGATGGTATCACCGTAACAGGCAAAGCAGAGCAGTTCCAAGTATCACAATCATCTATTGTCAATTCATTTACAATTACCGAACGTGGATTACGAAAAGCAGCCTGCTGCAATCTTGCTGAATCATTTGTAACTAATGCCGCTGCAGACGTAGAATATACCGATGCAGTGTCAGGTGCACGTCAAATTCGTTTGCTTGGGTTAGACGGTATGTATAATCAATTATTAATAGAGAATGTACCTACAATGAGAGGGCTTTCTAGTGTATATGGCTTAGGATATATACCTGGACCTTGGATTAAATCTATTTCTATATCTAAAGGAACAGCGTCAGTTGTAAATGGATTTGAAGGAATAGCTGGCCAAATAAACATAGCATACAAAAACCCTGATGATGGAAAACCTCTATTTCTGAATTTCTTCGGCGATCAATTTGGGCGATTAGAATTTAATACTGATTTTTCACAAAAAATAAAAGAAAATCTAAATACTATGATGTTAGTACATGCTAATCTAAATCAGTTCCCACACGATGAAAATGGTGATGGATTTTCTGACCATCCAGTTTTATCTCAAATTAATCTTTTAAATAGATGGAACTATCACGGCGATGATATGGAATCTATATCAGGGGTTAATTTTTTATATGAAGGTCGGCAAGCTGGACAAATGGACTATTTAAAAGATTTGGATAAAAAGTATTATGGTATAGATGTAAAAACAACGAGGCTACAAGCATTTTCCAAAAATGGATTCTTTGTTGGTAATGCTAACTCAAGTATTGGCACAATAACATCTTTTACATATCATAATCAAAATTCCCAATATGGCAATAGGCCTTTCAATGCGAATCAAGTATCTTTATATGCAAATGCTTTCTATGATACTTACTTTGGCAAAAATAGAGATGAAAGTATAGGAAAAATTTCTGAAGATACACAAAATTTAAAAATAGGACTTAGTCTGCAATCTGATATTTATAAACAAGAAATGGATTCATTAAATCAAAACATTGAAGAATATATCCCCGGACTATTTGCTGAATATACATATACAGGAATCAAAGATTTAAGTCTAACATTCGGGCTAAGAGGTGATTGGCATAATAAATATAGTTGGTTTTACACCCCAAGAGTGCATATTAAGTATAATATAGATCAATTGAATACACTTAGGCTATCATTAGGCAAAGGTAGCCGTACATCTTATGTGTTATCAGATTATTCTGCGGTATTGGCTAGTTCAAGACAAATTATAATCGCCGAAGATTTAAAAAGAGAAGAAGCATACAATTATGGAGTAAATTACGTATCTCAGTTTATATTATTCGATATACCTTTTACCATGAATGTAGATTTCTATCATACCAATTTTGAAAACCAAATTGTCGCCGACTATGATGTCTCTTTTGATAAAATAATTTTTTCTAACCTGAATGGTAAGTCATATTCTAATAGCTTTCAGATAGATTTTATAGCTGAAGCATTAGATTATCTTACTATAACTGCTGCTTATAGGTATAATGATGTCAAAATTACCTATCATAATGAACTAATGGAAAAGCCATTAATAAGCCCTCACAAATTTTTAATAAATTTTGCGTTATCTACCAAAAAAGACGACTGGTCTGTTGATTTTACAGCTAATTATAATAGCGGTGGTAGAATGCCAATTTTAAACAATATCAATAATAATCCAGCACCTTCTAATTTTGAAGGATATTTTACATTTTATGCCAATATTATTCGTAAATTTGAAGGTTGGGAAATTTACCTTGGTGGAGAAAATCTTAGTAGTTTTGAGCAAAGTAACCCAATCATAGGTTATAATGACCCATTTGGCAAAGATTTCGATAGTTCTGTAATATGGGGTCCTACTATGGGTAGAGTTATTTATTTAGGTATTAGAATTTCAAATGATATTTATTAATTTTAATTATTAGGAGGATTTATAATGAAAAACCTTATTGTGATTTTAAGTATTTTACTTTTATCTGTTACCATTACTTTTGCCGCTGATAGTTTGAAGGTAGCAGAAATAAAAACATCAGCAGTATGTGATGACTGTAAAGATAGGATAGAAGGTCATCTTGATACACTGGCTGGAATTAAAAGTGCAACATTAGACTTAGATAAAAATATAATAACAGTAGAATATGATGAAAAATTATTTAGTTTGGATAAGATCAAAAACAGCATAGTTGATATAGGATATGATGCTGATGATTTTAAACGTAGCAAAAAAGCTTTTATGAAACTACCTAAGTGCTGTAGATCTGATGAAAAGCACTAATTTAATATTTATTTATCAATATTTTAATGAAGAGTTAATTGTATGTTAAAAATCAAAGTATTATTGATGATATTCTTTATTTTATGCGGATCTAACTTAGCTATTAGTCAGAGCAAATCGAATAAAGAGGTAAGTTCGCAAGCAATCAATATATTAGAGAGTGCTTTAAAAGATAAAGGTATCACAGAAATTATGAAGTGTATCAAATTAGCAAAAGTTGGTAAAGGTGAACTTTTAAATAAGAAATTTGCATCAAGAGATCAAGTAAGAAATCCAAACGATAGTAATGATTTGGCAGAATACGCTAAAATTGCTGATATAGAAGCTACGCCAGAACTAACAAAAGAAAGAATAGAATTCTTCAAAACACTTGATTATAACTGTGGAAAAATGAAAAAAGTCTATGTTGGCTCAATGGAAAATGATGGCGAACCTTTAGGATTTGCATTTAGGTTAACTATTCCTGGTAAAAAGAAGAAGGGCGACTCAGGTTGTACTCATTACACAGTATCATTTAGAAATTCTCTTGATGGAGAATTGCTGATTACTGAATGGTATGATATGCCGGGTAATTATGATTGTCAGTAAAAATAGAATTTGTTACCAAAAGCCATTGATTTTATAGTCAATGGCTTTTCATTAATATACTCTATTCGATAATTTGCAAAATTACTCTTCTTACTGGCTTTTTCTCGTCTTCAGTCAAAATATCATCATCTGAAATAGGCAAAACTACTGTATTATTATTCCTGAATATGTGGTTCTTAGTTAAACCTAAACTGAGGAAATAAGACTCAACAGAATTTAATCGATCCATTGTAATAGATTTCTTTTCTTCTTCATGAGTATTGGCTTTCATAAAAATTTTAAGATTGTTCTTTTTTACATAGTCAGCCATATTCATAAGAGCATTATTATAGATAGTATCTATTACAGCGCTGTTTTCACTAAAATAGATAGTATCCACTGCCCCAATAGTATTTGTTATCAATTTACCTCGTGAATCATACTTTATCTCAGGTAATTTTTGAGAACAAGAGGTTAAAGTGGAAGTAAATAATATAATTAATATTAATTTAATAGTTTGCATTTCTAAAATATTGCATCTTTAATTTTGTTAAGAAATTCTTTTCCCTTTTTAGTAGAATGCTGTATAATAAAATTTTCAGAATTAGCTAATTCTTTAATCATATCTCTTTCTTGATTATTCAATTTCGTAGGTATTCTAACATCATAAATTACTATAAAATCACCTTTGCCACTACTCCTCAAATTAGGGATACCTTTATTTTTTATTATATTAGTTTGCCCAGGTTGAGTACCGGGATTAATCTTTATAGTTTGCTTGTCATTTAATAAAGGAATTTCAATCTCATCACCCAAGGCAGCCTGAGGGAATGATATTTTGACTTTATACAATACATTGTTGCCATCTCTTGTAAATAACTCGTGCTTTTTTTCTTCAATAATTACTATCAAGTCCCCATCAGGGCCTCCATTTTTGCCACTATTACCTTTACCAGCTACAGGAATATAATTACCAGTCTCTACGCCTGCTGGGATATTAATTTCTACCTTATCCTCACCTTGCACTCTACCATCACCATGGCACACAGAACATTTTTCAGTAATAATCTGACCCTCACCATGACAAGTAGGACACATCTGAATATTAACCATTTGCCCGAAAATAGAACGTTGTACTTGTTTTACTTCACCAGTACCATAACATGTAGAGCAAGTCTGCTTAGAAGTTCCTTCTTTGGCACCAGAGCCATTACAATTACCACATTTAATTAATCTTTTGATTTTAATAGTTTTATTAGTACCAATGCTAATCTCCTCCATAGTAAGAGGAATTTTAATCTTAATATCCGATCCAGCTTCTCCGCGATATCGCCTTTTAGCTCCCCGCGAGCCTCCTAAAAAATCCTCAAAAATACTACCACCAAATATATCTCCATATTGAGAGAAAATATCATTGATATTAGAGTATTGATGATAACCAGAGCCTTTCAGACCATCTATACCATATCTATCATATCTTGCTCTTTTGTCCTGATCGCTCAATACCTCATAGGCTTCAGCAGCTTCTTTAAATTTATCTTCAGCATCTTTATTGCCCGGATTCTTGTCAGGGTGATATTTCATAGCTAATTTTCTATAGCTTGATTTTATCTCATCAATATTAGCAGTTTTGCTTACACCCAAAATTTCATAAAAATCAACTTGTGCCATCTTATTTACCTTAACCTATCCTTAATTACCGTTAGATGTAGCAACTTTTGCATATCTTAATACTTTATCGTTTAATAAGTAACCCGGCTGGATTACTTGTACAATACTGCCTTCTGGAAAATCAGACTTCATAGCCATTAGTGCTTCGTGGTAATTTACATCAAACATATCACCAAGATTAATCTCCATCTTCTTTACACCTACTTCTTCAAAAATTCTTTTAGTTTTATTATTGATCATATCCAACCCCTTGTTCATAGCTTCTATATCAACGGTAGTTTTACCAGCATCGGTAGCAGAATTAATATCATCCATAATTTCGATCATTTTAGCTAATAACTTCTCATTAGCAAATTCAATAATTTCCTTTTTCTCTTCAATAGTTCTTCTTCTAAAATTTTCAAATTCAGCAGCTTTTCTAATCAACTGCTCTTTGAAATCATCTTTTTCTTTACTCATTGCAGAGATCTGATCGTTCAAAAATTCAATTTTGTCATTTAATTTATTTATTTCTTGTTCCAATTCTAAATTCCTTTCTTTTTCAATATTTAATTTATCATCGTTATTTCTTAAATCGTCTTGATAATCTTTACTATTATGCTCTTGTTCAATATCATTTTTGGGGTTATTATGTGAACCCTTACCATAAGTATTTTGCAAATCTTTGATTTTATTTGAAACTGCTCTCAAAGGTTTTTGGAAACCACTATTTATATCTTCCATTCTACTATAAATGATAATTTAACATATATCAAAATACATAGACGAATGGATTGAGATGTTCATTTAATTTACAGCAAACAATAAATCTTATTTAAAGTTTCGTTTCGTTCGTCAATATTAATATAAATTTGCTACTTTTGAATAATTTATAATGAGTATTTCAAAGATGGAAGATAAGAAAGAAGAGAATATCTTTCCTTTAAGTAAAATTAATTCAATTAAAGGTACCAGATCATTAGTTCGGAGCAAAATTTTACAAATAATGTATTCATTCTTCTTAGGAAAAGATAACTTAGAAAAAGAATTCTCACATATTTTTTATAGAGAATTCAATTTTGAAGAAAATGAGAAGAAAAGCGAAAAACTATTAAAGCCCAACGAAGTGTATGAATTAGATGCAGACAAGCCAATATTGTGGGATAATTCACATATTGAATTTGGTCAAGATTT
>JBDHXE010000097.1:0-8906 GCA_039810525.1 Chlorobiota bacterium
TTATTATATTGATGAAGCAGAGAATTTGTTCAATATAGTTTATAAAAATTTCTTTGATACTAAAAAAGGTGGCTTTTTCTTTGCCTCCAAAAATTCAACTGATTTGATAATTAAGAAAAAAGAATTGTATGATGGATCGACACCATCTGGTAATTCTATTATGCTGATGAATATGCTTAAATTAAATTCATTAATAGATAATTCTTTATTAAATGATGCTATTAATAAATCTCTTCAAGCATTTGAAATATCTATATCTAATGTTCCTTCTGCATATTCGTATGCAATCAAAGCTTTAATGACTTATCTGAAAGGTACAAATGAAATAATAATTTCTGGAGATAATGAATCCGCAAAGCAAGAAGCTTTCAATAAGTTAAATAATATGTATCTTGGTGATACTATTATTATTAATTTGAAGAGTAACTATTCATATAGCGATAGATTTAAAATATATAATAGTGTAATTGATTCGCCATTACAATTATTCTATTGCAAAAACTTTGCTTGTGAGCATCCAGTAGGTTCAGTAGAAGAATTAATTAAGCTCATTTAATTTTTTAGCACGTAGATCAATCAACCATTGTCTTCTATTATAAATATTAAACAGTGGTTGATTTTTATTATTTAGTATATCAAAATCAACAAAATATTTTTTTGGTGTTTCTGGTACAATAATTTTTAAATTATATTCTTTTGCTTCACCCGGCTGTAATTTGCCCTCTAATCTCTGTCCGTAATTTTGAAATCTCTTAATTTTAAATATAAATCCATACCAACTATTAGAAATTCGAAAATCTCCTTTATCAAAGTCGATAGTATTATTGCCATAGTTAGTTATTAGAAATGGTAATTCAATTGTGTCACCGGGTATAAATTTAATTTTAGAATAATCCAAATTTCTTCTCAATTCCATTTTAATTGTATTAGATAGATTTTTGTTGTATGCAAAATTGTATATTTTATCTATTGAATCTTTAACAATTTTAATGGAACGAAGTTTGATACCTTCAATTTCATTATTGCTATTTTTAGTCAAATCAGAAAAGAATCTAAGTCTATATCGATTTAAAATAGTTTTAGATTGAAAAGAAATATCGTATTTCCATTCTCCTTTTAATATATTATTATTAAAGATTTCTTTATCATCAAGCCAAACAATTAGATTATGAGGAGTATCATCAGAGCAAGCTAATATTAGTTCAAATTTTACATTAGTATCATTTTCTACATTAGGCACTATTAATTCCCATTTACCATTTATCCAATTATTTGGATAGAATTTACTTCTGTATACTCCATATACATATTCTTTGTTTAGAGGAATATTGTAGTACAGAGGGAGATTCCCTTTTAATTTATTAAGTAGCTCCCCATCTTCTATCCAGAGACAATCTTTGCCGTCGTGTTCTACGGCATACAAATACGAGTTTTTAGAATTATTAATACCATAATTCTCACTACCAATTGTTATTTCACTTTTTAATTGTGTGCCATCTGAAGGCTTAAATAAATTGAAAAATTTATCAGGCATAAGCCAAATATAATTTAATCCATTTTGAGATTTTTCATTAAAAATTGATAGATCGTAGTTAATGGTATCTATATTTTTAAAGTCTTCATTTAAAATTGTTATTAATTTATTTCTTTCTAATTTATCAATTTGATAATAATAATCTACATAGTAATATGTAAATATAGAGGTTGTTAATAAACCAATAGCAAACAGAATCGATGCCATTACAGGCTTGAATCTATTAAATAATGCAAAGGCAATTCCAATTACTGATGCATAAGTAGAGAATATAAATAGATTAATATTACCTAATACTGCACGTAATGGGAAAAAGCTCAAAACACTTTTGAACGATAATTCACTTCCTATCACATTACCATATACGTAAATCATAAGAAACGACATAGTAAAGAAAATAAAAATAGTGCTAGCTAGAATAATCATATAGTCTTTTGCTTTGGATATGATTACATTGTGCAAGCCAAAAGCAAAATAACCAGCTATAATTACCTCTATATACCTACCATAGAATAAATGATCAGCTCGGTAATGCTCAGCTGTCAATTCATTTGGAAAGATAGTAATAATGATCATACCAATAGATGCTATCAGCATATATGATATTGTAAGAGTTTTGGGATCTTTGGTTAATAATTCAAAATTATATCCCGCTCTTCTTATAGATGAAAAATCTGTTACTAAATCAGGGTTTTCTGGCAATCCAGAATCCCACAATTGATTATGTAGATATAATAATATTCCAATAAATCCAATTAATACAAATAGATAAGAAGAAAATATTGAATAATAAGCAACTCCATTAATATTAATAAACCATATTTTTAATCTTTGAAGTACCAACATAAAATATTTCAATTCTGGCACTGCAATCATAGTCATTGAGGCTATTATTAAGAGAATAAGTAATCCATAAATCGTTGCTTTTAATTTATTGTTATTATATTTTATATATTTCAAGTTGATAAACAATACGATGGGTAATAGCACCCAAATTAATATATTATAAGATAAAAACAATCCAATCAGAAATCCAGAAATAATATATAGTAGCAAGTATATTTTTTTATTAATAATTGAATATGATATTAAGCCTATTAAACTAATTAACAAAATAACTTCTGCAATATTTAGTAATGAATATATCATCCTATCATTTTTCACTAAATTATTGCCTTGCATAGCATACTGGATATGATCATTTATTATGATACTAAAAAGTAAAAATAGAGAAATAGTGCCTATTGATATAATAACTTGTATAGGGTTTATCTGTCTTTTGTAGAATAAATAGATAATGACTACAATTGACAACAAAGTAAGTGGAAGCATTCTGATATGTATCCAATTCATAAACCCAGTTAATATTGCAAAGATAATCAGACTTTTATTGTCTTTTTTAATCAAAAATTGGTGTAGAGCTGTAATGCAAAATAAAAAGTATGCTGGTGTCAGAGAGTCTGTATAAGCGTTATTTGATTGTAATAAATATGCTGGGTAAAAACAAACAATTAGACTTATCAACAGGGCTAATTTATCAGAGCTTTCAGTAATTTTTTTTAGAAATATAAAGATTGAAGTATAGAGTAAGCCAGAGAATATACTATTGAAAACAAGTACTGTTTTGTAAATTGAAATTGGATCTTTAAATAATTTAAATGCTGGTGATATTAGTAATGAATAGCCAAAAGACCCCGTTACATCAGTCTTAGGTAATCCCTGAGTTAATTGCTCACCACTAAAATATTTAGCCATAAATAGATATATGTATTCATCAGGCCATATAATAGGGATCTTGATAGGAATACTAAGCAATAAATGCAAGATAACTATTCCTATAAATGGAAAAAAAACAAATTTATAATTAAATTTCATTAAAAATAAAAATATTATCCTAATTCAAATGATGTAATACCAAAAATTTTATCAATATCAATTAAAGGTTTGTATTTAGAGTACATTCGTGCGGTAGCAAATACTTCTTTCATTTCGTATTTACGCACTAATTCCACACTCTTTAAGTTTGATTCTGGTATATCTAAATATATATTTTCATCAATTGCTACAGAGGCTAATGATTTGTATATCTCATCGGCAAACTCAAAATTATCAGCAAAGATAGGGCCTATTTTATAACCTTTCTTACAAGGTCTAATGACTCCATAACCACAAACACCATTATCATAATAAACATAAGAAGTCGAATTAAGCATATTTAACCAGCCTTTAAGAAATTTCTCTCTATTAGCTGGGAACAAATGAGTATCGTAGTCTAATATTTCATTAAAATCAATAATCCTTGAATGGAATATTTTATCAGAGAATTTATAATTATTGCCTATACCTTCGTATCTTATGTTTTTATAAGCTAATATGAAGCCTATATTTTTGTAATTCTCAACTCGTTCTAATACTCCGTCAATTCCAATATTGCAACCCTTTAAATAATTTAGTGCTGCACGAGCAAGCAATGCACCAGCAGGTGATTTGCGATATTCTTTATCTATAATATAAAAACCAATAAATCCAAAAGTATCACTATATCTGACTGCTGAAATGCAACCAACTACTCTATCATCTACTTCCGCTATAAAAAAGCCATTCTCATCAGTATTATAAAATACTAATCCTTCATTTAAGCCCGGATTCCAGCCTTCTTTATAAGCTAAATAACTTGCAATTTCAATCTCTGCAAGTTCCATTTTTCTAACTTTACAATTCACACATTTTTCAGTTTGTAAATCTATACTATATGCAATTTAACACTTTTTTTGTTATTAATTATGATTAAGATTTCATTTATTAATTATTTTCATATTTTTGGATACTTAGTTTTCAAAATATTCTTATTATATCTAAGTCATTATTATAAGTCAATCAAGGAATAAATTATGAATGAAAATGATGTAAGAGCACTTTTACAAGAAGTTTGCGACCCTGAGATACCTATACTCACTATTGAGGATATTGGAATATTAAGAGATGTACAATACTCTGATAATTCTTTTCATATTGTAATTACACCTACATATTCTGGTTGTCCTGCTATGTATCATATCAAAGATAGAATCAGAGAGACCTTGAAAGGAGCTAATATAAATAATTTTGAGATTATCACTAAATTATCTCCTGCTTGGACTACAGACTGGATGAGCGATGAAGCTAAATTAAAATTGAAAAACTCTGGCATAGCGCCTCCAAGCAAGCAGAATGACGATAGTTTTGATCTAACTAATCTTTTTAAAAAATCAAAGGAAATCGATTGCCCATATTGTAATTCAAATAATACCAAGCTTTTAAACGAATTTGGCTCTACTGCCTGCAAATCATTGCATTACTGTAATAATTGTTCGCAGGCATTCGAGCATTTTAAATGTCATTAGAGTTATAAGTTTGTTACTTTATTGATTTTTGCAATTAACGTATAAATTGGTGTAATTGATTGTACTTTAGATTTATTGGAAGACTTGATTTTGGTATTATTAGTAGTCAATACTGAGTTATCGTATATTATATTACAATTTCTCTTATTGATTTTTAATTCGTTTAGTTTATCGATCAGTACTTTTTCTCTTTCTTCATAGAGTCTTTTACTTTGGTCAATTACACTAATAGTAACATTTTTTAGTTTTGTCTTTCCTTTTACTATTTCAGAAACTTTCTCTTTCTTAGGTTTAAAGTCGCTATCTTGAGTACTAATTACAATATCAAAATATATAACAGAATTTTGAGATTTAGCTAATTCTTTAAGATCTTTAAGATACTGTATGCCTTCTTTTGTTAGAGTCGATTTATTTTTCTCAAAACCAATGCTTTTGAATACTTGATAGCCTGCATCTACTTTTATAAGATTATAATTAAACGTAAATTCTTTGTATTCTGATGTTGGAGCTATATCAATAGAATTATTACCATTTTCTATTAAATAATTATTGAAGAAAATATGGTACTTCTGCCCGGATTTTAAAGATTGTTGGTAAGAGCCGTCTGTTGAATTGGCTTTAACTTTGTATGAGTCTCCATTCTCATCTACTATTCTAATATCGGTGCCTACTGGCTTACCATTATAATTAATGTGCCCTGTAATCAGTATTGGCACACTATCTTGAGCATAAATGTTGGTAGCAACTACAATGAGCAACATTTTTAAAAATATCTTATTAATTAAATTCATAGTTTTCCTAATTTTTTATTTATTTTCAAATTCACATACAATTATTTTTTTTTCTTCCTTTTCAAAAAAATCAGCACCAAACATATTTATATTGATAACATTAATTTTTATGCTGGTGTATTTCGTTTGAGTTTGTTGGATTTCTTGTTCTAAATCTCCACCTTTTAGAAAAATAAATTTCCCATTAGGTTTAATAAGGTTGTGTGCCCATGCTATCAATATATCTAATTTTCCTACAGCTCGGGCGAATATATAATCGTATTTCTCTTTATTTTTCTTATCAGAAGCTATATCTTCTATTCTCTCCGAAATAGCTTTTATATTCCTTAATCCAGTATGCTTAGCAAGCATATCGGTAATTTTAACTTTCTTTTTGATAGAATCTACAAGCAAAAAACTAAGATCTGGGCGAGCAATTTTTAAAGGGATACCCGGAAATCCACCACCTGTACCAAAATCCAAGCAATTAGCTTTATTTTTTATATCAATATATTTTAATATAGATAATGAATGCAAGAAATGTCTTTCGAAGATATTGTCTTCGTCTTTGCGGGAAATTAAATTAACTTTCTCGTTCCAATATCTTAATTCACCTTCCAATCTCTCAAATTGTTTAATTTGCTCTTCTGATAATACAATTGAATTAGCAGAACAAATAGTCCAAAATTTTACTAAATCCATAAACGTCTTTTTAAATATGAATGTAGAGACGAATATATTGCAAAACTCTTTTTTTACAGTGGTTATTACTACATACAATAGAGAGCATATTGTAATCAATGCAATTAATTCCTTAATAAATCAAACATTTACTAATTGGAATTGTGTAATAGTTGATGATGGCAGCACTGATAATACTTTTAGTAAATTAAAAAGTATAATTAGAAAAGACAAACGCTTTAGGTATATATATCATAGCAATAGAAAGCAAGCTATATCAAAAAGTATTGGGATTATAAATTCATTCGGTGAATATGTTACTTTTTTGGATTCGGATGATTATTATTTGCCTAATCATCTTCAGAGTAGGTATAATATATTATATAATAATAACATAGATCTATTGCACGGTGGTGTGAGTATAATAGGAGATAAATTTGTACCAAATATTTATAATTTAAATGAAAGAGTTTCTATATTTGATTGTGTGATTGGTGGTACATTTTTTGTTAAAAATGATTTATTTAAAAAGATTGGCTTATTTGATGATATTGAATATGGTGATGATACGTCGTTTTTTAAAAAGGCACTCATCAGTAAGGCTATTATTGGTAAAACTAATATACCAACCTATGTATATAATAGATTATCTGAGGATTCAATTTGTAATAGTATAAGTAATGAAAATTAATTTTAGTAAATTGCAAGACAATAAAAAAGAATGGACTGCAGAAGTTATCAGTTTATTATCAGCAAAATATCCTATTGTTAAAATCCAACTTAATTATAGGAATCCATTTGAACTTCTAATTGCAACTATGCTTTCTGCACAATGTACAGATAAGCAAGTTAATATAGTTACACAAGACTTATTTCAAAAATATATTATTCCTGAAGATTATCTGCAAGTGCCAATAGAAGAGCTTGAGAGAGATATCTATTCTACAGGCTTTTATAAAGCTAAGGCAAAAAATATTCGTGGCGTTTGCCAAATATTGATAAATCAGTTTAATGGTAAAATTCCTAATAAAATGAGCGAATTAATTAAATTGCCGGGTGTGGGGCGAAAGACTGCAAATGTAGTACTTGGGCATTGTTTCAATACACCAGAAGGGATAGTAGTAGATACCCATGTTATTAGGATATGCAACCTTATTGGATTAGTAGATACAAAAGATGCTTATAAAATAGAATTAGAGCTAATGAAATTTGTCAACAAAGAATTGTGGGTCAATTTTACTCACTACTTTATTTATCTTGGTAGAGAAATATGTATTGCACGAAGACCAAAGTGTGAGATATGCCCTATCAATCATCTTTGTAAGTATTATCAGAATAAACTAAAGGAATCTTATTAGAAGTATTCTTTTAATTCTTTTTATGAAACAAGTAGTGTATTTATTCGTAAATATTAAATAAAATTGGTATGTTATGGATAGAAAATATTCTAATGTTGAAGTTGAGCAGATATTAAAAATTGCCTTACAGAAAAGACAAAATAATGATTCTATATCGGCAGATAATATTTATGAAATTGCTAAGGAATTAAATATCGATAAAAGTGCTGTGCAGAGTGCTATCAATGATTTTGAAAATAATATTGATATTAATAAATTACGTGAAGAATTTGTTAAAAAAAGGAGGAAGAGATTCTTCGAGCATTTAACTACATTTTGTGCAGTCAATTCTTTTTTAGTAATTCTTAATTTATTAACAAGCCATACTATTAGTTGGTCTGTATTCCCATTATTAGGATGGGGACTCGGGTTGTTTCTTAATGCTATGTCGACTTTAGTATATAAAGAAGAGGATTTTCAGAAATTTTATCTTAATCTACAAAGGAAAAGGAGTAAAAAGAACTTTGTAGAATTAATTAATAATGGTGTAGATATTGCTAATGATGCTCTAAAAGAATACAAGTATAACAAGAATCAATATAAAAAGCGCTATTGGTAAATATGGATAATAGTTTCAGTTTGCCTAGACTTAATTTGCCTGAATATGATTTTATATACAAAAATGATAATGATACTTTGAAAATACTTGATGAAATTAGAAATAAATTTATAAAAGTAACTCCTGAAGAGTGGGTTCGGCAGAATTTCATCAAGTTTCTATATAGTGAATTAAAATATCCAAAATCGTTAATAAGTATAGAATCAGGGATAATTGGTTCAAAAAATAGAACTGATATAGTGGTATATAACAAGAATTTATCACCTTATCTATTAGTAGAATGCAAAAGAAGTAATATATCTATAACTCAGGAGACTGTAAACCAAATATCAAGGTATAATACAAAAGTAAAAGCTCCATATATCATCATCACAAATGGTTTAGTTCATCTTATATTTAGTATTAATTTTGAAAAGAATTTAATAACTCAATTGAATAATTTCCCAATGTATTAATTCATTCATACTACTTAGTTCACCCTGAAAAAGCCAATTTTAAGGGTTGACTAAATAAATTATAAATTTCGGGGCTTTTCTTGCTCCCGACTAAATACCAATTTTTTGCTATTTAGTTGAAAGCAGA
>JBDHXE010000098.1:0-8819 GCA_039810525.1 Chlorobiota bacterium
ATACATTTGGAGAGATGATTAGCAATCCTAAGTTAAGTGAATTTATGTCAATTCAAGGAGATGAGCGCTATCGGTCTATGTATATGGGTTTAATAAATTTATCATTTGGTATAGGCTTAGCTGGTGGTTCTATTTTAGGTGGTTATTTTTACAAATATTTTGGAGAGAAATCGAGTCTAGCTCTAAGGTATGCCAATGAAAAATTCCCAAATATTAGTAATGAAGTAACTGGCCAGAATAGTATTGATTTTTTGATGCAGCATACTGGAATGACTAATCATCAATTAACTGAATTACTTTTCAACTATTTTCATCCACAAGTTTTCTGGATTCCTTTTGTATCTATAGGAATAATTTCGATTATATTGTTAATTTTATATAGAAATACGTATAAGAGTGAATAATATATTGTAATTTTTTTTGCTTTCATTTGTTATTATAAATATAGATAAAAAATTTGAGAAAAGTTGTATTAAATATAATAATTTTACTTTTTAGTTACATTTACCTATTCTCAATGGATACTGTAGATGTAAGACCTCCTTTGTTGTCTATTTATTCAGATTGTGGTAATTGTATCATCACTGCTACTGATAATCGTAAATTCTCATTGAATAAAGACAGCTTTCAGTTAGATGCTGGAATAAGAGATGTACCAGTTTTATTAAAATCTCGTAGTCGAAATTTTGATGATATAATTATAGATCCGAAATATACCAAAGATTCTATATATTATGAGATGATTTTCGAACTCAAAGTGAAGAATAAGTTTGATACTGCTTTTGCTGTTTTCTTTATTTATGATAATGCTAATAATCAGAATAAGAATAATGTAAAGTATGATTCGGTAAAGTATTATCCTCAATTGATTAGTATAGATAATGATAAACTTAATTATGGTGCTGTATATTTGGATTCTGTAGTTACTAAGCAGATAACTATTAAAAATGTAGCAGGTTTTGATTATTTATTAAAAGATATAAGGCTCAAAAAGGGTGATTATTACAAAATTACAAATAATATAAAGAAGAATTATAATTTTATAGATGCTTCTACTATTACTTTAAATATTGAATATAACCCTACTGTGGAGATATCTTCTTTATATAATTATGATTTAGATACTCTGATTATCAAGAATGAGTGCTTGACATATCTTATTCCATTGCAAGGGCAGGGTGTAGTGCCTCGTATAGTAGCTGAAGATTTTGATTTTGGTATTTGCGAAGTAGGCAAAAGCCTATGTAAGGATAAGTCAAATTTTCCAGATAGTTATGATGGTCTAAATATCAGCAATATAGGTACTGGCAATCTTATAATAAACAATTATAGATTTGATCCAGCTATTACTCCATATAAGTTAATCAATCCAGAGCCTCAATTGAAATCGAGTCTTATATTTCCATATTCTTCTATTAATGTAAAATCTCTGTGTTTTGCTCCTGATTCGCCCGGTGAATTTTTTGCTAAATTAATTTTTTCGAACAATTCTAAAGGTCCAGATAGTATAGCTAATCTACGTGGAATTGCATATAATAGGGGACCTTATTTCAAAAGCCTAAATTTCGGCGAATTAAGGGTTATGGACAAATCTAAGAAATTCATATCTCTTAAAAATTCTGATAGTAAGCCATATTATTTATATGATTTATCTATTTCAGATCAAAGTAGTGGTTTTAGAATAGTTTATGAAGATATGGATCCTAAGCCTTCTTTTGATAACCCAGTAGCTATTTATCCAGAGAGCTCGCAAGGTAATGTATTGAAAGAGTATTTAATACCGATAGAATTCTTACCAACTAATGAAGGTTTTAAAGAGATAAAAATTTATCCTAAATTTATAGACAATGGGAAGGATTTAAACTTAGTATCATTTAATTATATTCGAGGTACTGGTATATTACCTGCCATAGAAGTGATGGGAGTATATTTTAATGGCAAAACTTTGGTAAATACTTTCAATAAAGATACTGGTTATGTAACTATATATTCGCGGAGTAAATATGCTGATTTGTATATCAAATCTATAAAGGTAATTAAGCAAAATGAACAATCTAATGATTTTATGTGGTTAAATACCAATTTTCCTAAGGATACTATATTAAAAAGAATGACATCTATCAAATTTCCTATTCTCTTTAAACCTGAAGAATCTGGTGAACGCTCGATAACTATACAAGTTATTTCTGATGCTGTAAAAGGTAATCAGAGTAATTGGGATACAACTTATGCTGTAATTAGAGGATTTGGCTATAATAGAATTCTTTCGGTAGAACCTTTAAATTTCAAAGATGTAGCATATTGTGATTCTTCGTCTGGCAAATTAGTAATTAGAAATATAAGTGATTCTATCACTACAGAAATTTATGAAATTTTATTTGAAACAAATGATATTAATCCTTTTGAAATAGATAAGTCTATCTTTTTATCTAAAAATATTATATTGACACCGGGAGATAGTATAGCTTTTGATGTCAAATTTAAGCCATTTTTAGATAATAAATTCGATTATTCTGTAATGACAAGGGTATTGAGTGATGATGATACTAGCACTACTTTTATAAGAGGTAATGCTCAGAAATATAATATATATATATATAGTGATACTCTGATGAATTCGATGCCTGGAATAATGACTTTAGATAAAGAGCCCAATTTCGTTGGTAAGAATTATAATATTAATTTATATAGTAGTAATTGGGCAAATAGTGCTATCGATTCTATATATTTGGAGATTGTCTATCCTAAGAGTAATTTTAAATTTGTTAATTATATAGAAAAAGGTACTATTATAAAAGATTGGAATATTAGTTTTACAGACAGTGAGCTATCACGAGATACTAATATTATTAAAATTCTATGTTATGGGCTAAATCCTATTGTTAATAATGGTATATTGATCACTCCGGCATTTATGATTATGCTGGGGGATACGAATGGCATCAAATATAGTATTCAAAATGTTAGTTTCTATAGCAAAGAGCATTGTAGTAAGCCAATAATTAGCAATGGATATATTGATCTATCTTATTGTGGTGAAGAGTTAAGGAAAATCCAAATTTCAAGCCATCTTTATGGTATTACCATTATTAATTCTAATCCAACTTCTGATCATAATTTATTAATTGCCTATAATGTGGCTCTTGATGCAACTACTAAGATAGAAGTGTTTGATCAATTTGGTAATAAAGTAATCTATCAAGATAAAGGTATTGTAGCAAAAGGAAGGTATTTTGATAATTTAAATATTTCGGATCTAAGTTCTGGTGTTTACTTTTTAAATTTTGTATCTGGCCCATATTCTAAAATCGAAAAATTCATAATAAATAGATAGTTTAATAAAAAATCTTATTTTTGTAATTAATTATTTACTATTTATAAAATTACGTATTATGAATATCGAATTATTTGATAATCCCGCTCCAAATAGAGATTATATTATTACTCATATTAATCCAGAATTTACTTCTGTATGCCCTATTACAGGATTGCCTGATTTTGGCACTATTACAGTTAGTTATATACCAGCAGAGAAGTGTATTGAATTAAAGTCGCTTAAGTATTATTTCTTTGATTATCGAAACAAGGGTATTTTTTATGAAGCAATTACTAATAAGATCCTTGATGATTTGGTTGCTGCATGTAAGCCAAAGGAAATGGAAATTAAAACTGAATGGAAGGTAAGAGGGGGTATTAATTCAATTATTACTGCTAAATATAAATCTGAAGGTAATTAATAATGAAGACTAAAATTGCTAAAGAGTACCGTTGGGAGATGAGTCATCGCTTGCCTTTTCATAGTGGTCCTTGCAAAAACATTCATGGTCATTCTTATAGTATGCAAGTATCAATTGAAGGTGAGATTGATAAAAATTCTATGGTATTGGACTATTATGATATTGATAAAATTATTAGCCCACTAATTAATCAATTGGATCACGCTTTTGTATGCGACAAAGATGATAAGTTAATGATTGAATTTTTGGCAACAAATGGCTTTAAATATTCAATTATACCTTATAATACTACTTCTGAAAATTTAGTTACTTACTTTTTAGATTCTGTAAAAGAAGAGTTTCAAAAGTATGCTAATATATCTTCTCTTTCTATTAAGATATGCGAAACAATAGATGCTTTTGCAGAGAGAACAATTAGCTTATATTAATATTAATAAATGATAGATATTTATTAGTGATATAATATTAGTACTATGCAAGTTAGTACATAAAAGATTGGGATAGGGACTGTCTTATAAGACAGAATTAAATATTGTCGCAAGAAAAAGATGAGGTTGTCTCATAAGTCTGCAGCAATGATTTAATTTTTAATTCTCTAGTCGTTCTACACTTCTTCACAGTCGTCCTACACTTCGAAAGTGTAGGACGACTTGTTCTTGCAAGCCGCTTACCATCATAGACTTACGTGATATATTTCTTTTCAATGTTTATTCCAATATATTACTATTTCTTAATAAAGAAATAGTAAATAAAATATAGAAATCTGACTTATGAATCAGCTTAGTAATTAATTACTCCTTGTTGGCAATATAATACATAAATGAATCTTTTGTAGCTTGATATATAAATAGAATATCTTTAGCAAACATTTCTACATCTACTAAGGTACTCATATATATAGTAGATCTTTTAAAATTAATGTTGGTTTTGAGCAGTATCCTATTGAGATGAATATTGATTTGTGATTTAATATTGCTTATGATTGAATTGTGCAAAAGTTCTATATCGTCATCATTTTCGAAGTTCCTTTTATCTATTCTATTTAAAATTTGATTTACGAAGTCAATATATACTTTCAACAAATCGCCAATTTCTTTGATTTGTTCATTAGTAAATTTATGATGATTATTGTCTATATATTTATGATTTTGTTTAGTAACTAATACTAATCTATCTCCAAGTTCTTGAAAAGCAAGGAGTGCTTTGGTATAAAGATATCCATCATCTGGTACTTTAGGAGAATTTTCTGAATATAGTTTAATAATATTTTTGATAAAAGCCATACCTTCATCATCTAATTTTTTAGCTAATTTGAAATTAGCTTTTAGATTTGATGTTTCTAAGATAAAGAAGTTTTCGTAGCTATCTGTAAGAATTAGTAAATGTTTTGTCATATATTCTTTAATAGCATTTAAAATGAATTCTACTCTAGTATCTGGATTTTCTTTCTCTGCAACTATTCTCTTTAATCTCTCATCTTCTTCTTTTTCTTTTTCTTTATGTAATTTACCAGTACGTATAAATGCAATTACCACCAAAACACCTATACCTATTACGCCGAAGAATGAGGTATAGAATATAACTATTGCTATCAATGATGCAAATATAGAAGCTAAGATTGCGGTAAAGAACCATCCTGCAACAACAGTAATAACTCCTGACACTCTATTTACCGCCGAATCTCTACCCCATGCTTTATCTGGCAAGGCTGCGGCCATAGCTACAATAAATGTAACATAAGTAGTCGACAAAGGGAGCTGTAATGAAGTTGCAAAAGATATTAGTCCTGAAGATACTACCAATATGACAGCAGCTCTAATCAAGTCAAATGAAGGTGGTTGTTCGCCCTCAATTATTAATGGTTTGTATTTGCTAATGTCAAATCTAGTAGCAACTTTATTTATAATAGGCTGTGGAACTATCTTTAATATAAAATTTGCAAACCCAATAGCAAATCTAACTATCATCCTTGCTAATATATTCGATTCGAATCTTTCGAAGCCTTCGTCTTGCCGCCCTAAGTTTAATTCTGTCTTTGCTACATTTTGAGCTTTTTTGGATAAGTATAATGTTACGACCATTATTATACCAGAAATAATCAATATAAGCATATCAGCTTTAACTGGCTCTTTGAGAAATGCCATTGTATTTTTAGCTATCTCTGGCTCACTAAGAGAATAAGTATAAGCATTAAGTCCAGCTAATGGAGCTCCAATGAAGTTCACCAAATCGTTAGCTGAGAAAGAAAGTGCTAAGCCAAATGTGCCTACCATTACTATAACTTTTAGCATATTGATTTTGGTAAACCATAATATAAAATAAATAATTATAGTCCAAACAGCAATTGACGATATAAATATAAGCGTGAGATTAGCATCTATAAAACTAAGAATTTCTTTAGGAATGAACGTAGAGCCTTTGGCGCCTTTTAGAAAAATAAATAATACTATAAGAGAAAGGGCAATACCACTCCAAATTGCCCCATATTTTTTAAATTTTTCTATATAATCAAATGTAAAAATCAGTCTTGTAATAAATTGTATAATATAACCAAAAATGAAAGCAAAGAATACTGAGCTGACAATTCCAATGATTATAGTGAGTATGCTTGATAAGTTAAGATATTGGTAAACTGTGGTAAATGCACTTCCTGTCTGTATTACTTTCACTACTGAGACCGCTATAGATGCACCCAATAGAGTAAAAACTAATGCTACAGTAGTAGATGTAGGTAGTCCAAATGTATTGAATAGATCTATCAGAAGTACCTGGGCATACATCATAGCTAATAGTATTATTAATACTTCGTTTAGGTTAAATCGTTCTGGATTGAAAACTCCAGTTCTAGCAACTTCCATCATACCATTTGAAAAGAAAATCCCAACGAAGACACCAAGAGCAGCGATTGTAAGTGCGGTTTTAAATTTGGCAGCTTTAGACCCTAAAGCAGAGTTAAGAAAGTTTATTGCGTCGTTAGCTACACCAACTGTTAAATTTACAGCCGCTAAAATCAGCAAAAGAACTAACATTAACAGGTTTATATCAAATGACATATATTTCCATATTTGTTAGAGATATTATTCAAAAGTAATAAGAATCAGAGAATTATTAATAAAATTTATTATTTAATTTGCTTGTCAATCGATTCTATAATTTTTAAGGTTATATAATCGCTCGTGAAATATCCGTCTGAATTAAGCTGTAGTTTATTAGCATCAAATTTAATTATTTTATCATCAATATATAGATTATCAATATTATTATATATGTTTATGCCAAAATCCTTTTGAAATTGAACGAAATCTAATCCACTTGCTCTAAGGCTTAAATATATTCTTTCTAACATAAGCTCTTCTATACCAAGTATTTCACTATCTTCTATTGGTAATTTATTGTTTTCTAAAAGATTGAAATATTTATGATTGTTACGATAATTCCAATATCTTTGATTGGACAAGTACCCATGAGCTGATGGACCAAAAGCATAGTATTCTCCTTGCTGCCAATAATTAAGATTATGCTTGCATTCTAAGCTATTTTTGGCATAATTTGAAACTTCGTAATGTTTAAATCCAGCACTAGTGAGCATTTGGTCGGCTAATGAATACATTTGGTAATCGGTATCTTCTTCGGTCTTTCTGACTTTGCCTTCCAAGTATTGTTTGTTTAGAGGTGTGCCTTCTTCATATATCAAACTATAGCAGGATATATGTTCGGTATTTAGTTCAATAGCTTTTTGTAGTGTGTTTGCCCAGGTATCAATAGTCTGATTGGGAAGAGCAAACATAAGATCAATATTGATATTTTGGAAACCACAATCTCTTGCTTTGTCTATAGAGATGTATATGTCTTCTATATTATGAATTCGTTCTAAAAATTTCAGTTCATCAGAATTAAATGATTGAACTCCAAAACTTAAACGATTGGCACCTAATTGTTTGTAATATTCAAGATTTTTTATATCTATTGCGCCAGGATTGCATTCAATAGTCCATTCTACATTCTCGCTAATATTAAAATTTCTTTTAATTGCATTAACCATTTTTTCATAATGATGAGGTTTCATTAGTGAAGGTGTACCGCCACCAAAGAATATTGATTTAATAGTTGGCTTGTCTTGTCCATATAGTTTTAAATCAATTTCTTTTGCTAGCATTTCGGCAAATTGATTCCTTGAGTTCAGGTTTTCAATTGAATAGAAATCACAATAAGAGCATTTATGTATGCAATATGGAAAATGTATATATAATCCATACTCTTTGTTAGTCATACCTTTCAAAATGTATTAATTTCCTATTATATCCCATTTCTAAAAGATTGTTTCTTGTTTCACTAACCATTTCTCTCCAACCACAAATATAGAATTCTGCATCTGGCTTTTCTTTTAATAATTCTAAATAAACTTTGTGAACATATCCTTTGTAGCCAGTCCAATCTGATGATGTTTCGCGAGAAAGTACTGGGTAAAATTTAAGTTTTTCAGTTTTTACTAATTCTTGCAATTCGTCAAGATATATCATATCTCTCATATATCTTGAACCGAAGATAAGATGTATTTGTTTATGCGGCAAGTCTCTATTTAGAATATCTAAATATATCGATCTGAGAGGTGCTAATCCTGTACCTGTGCATATAAGATATAAATCTGTATTGATATCATCATTTAATTTAAAATTGCCTCTAGGCTCAGATGTTTTAAGAAATGATCCTACTCTAATTTCATTAAACAAATAATTAGTAGCTAACCCATTTGGATCTAACACAATTAATAATTCTATTATATTACTATCAAATGGAGCGCTTGCTATGGAATATTCTCTATAATTTTTTTTACCCGGTATTGGAAATTCAATTTTGACATGTTGCCCTGCTTTAAAACTAAATACATCTAATTCGTTAAATCTAATAAAATATCTTCGTATATAACTTGTTTCGTTTATAATATCTACTACTTCTGCTTGATACCATTGCATTAATATTTCCTATTATTCCAAAATTTACAAATAATTATATATTAAAACGATTATCATTAAATTTTCTGATTAATAATTATTATTAACATTATTTTTGCATATATCTATT
>JBDHXE010000099.1:0-8710 GCA_039810525.1 Chlorobiota bacterium
TGATCTACATTTGAATTATGTAGATGCTACGTGCCCTTTGGTAACTAATTTGCAAAATAGGGTAAGAAAGTATTATTTTCAAGGTTATCAAATTATAATTTTTGGGAAGAAAGAACATCCTGAAATTATTGGGCTTAGAGGTGTTTGTAATGATGAGTGTATTATTATAAAATCAATGGACGAAGCTGTTTCGTTAGTTGATTTTAATAAAAAAACTGTTTTTATGTCTCAAACTACAATGGATAAGACTTTATTTCATCAGATTCAAGATTTTCTGACTGACAAGATAAATGATTTAATTAATTTGGGTGCTTTAGATGATAAGTTATTGGCTCGCGATACTACTTGTAGAGCTGTTACAAGCAGAGAGGGTCCTTTTAAAGAATTTGCTCGTAGTAATGATATAATTATTTTTGTATCAGGTAAAGCATCCTCTAATGGTAAATCATTATTTAGTGCTTGTGTCAAGGTAAATCCTAATAGCCATTTTATAGAAGATATTGAAGAGATAGATTGGAGTTGGTTTGATAATGTAGATACTGTGGGTATAGCTGGTGCTACTAGTACTCCTATGTGGTATTTAGAAAAAGTACAAAGTGAGATTGAAGTAAGATTTCCTGAGAAATGATTAATTATATATTATTAACGTAAATGAGCAAAGTGAATATAAATATGAAGTATATTCACTTTGTTATTTTAGTACCCAGTCTGAGAAATCTTGTTTTGGCTTAGGGAATTCCATTTTTATTTTATTTAATTCTCTTACTAAAATATTAGATATTATCAAATCTCTATACCATTTTTTATTAGAAGGAATAATATACCATGGTGAATATGGTTTGCTAGTTTTTGTTAGTACTTCTTCGTAGGCTTCTATATATTGGTCCCATTTTTCTCTATCTTTCAAATCACTTGGGTCTAATTTCCATCGTTTATTGGGATTGTCTAATCGTTCCTGTAGTCTTTTGCGTTGCTCTTCTTTGCTAATATGAAGAAAAAACTTATAAATATAAGTTCCTTCGTCTGAAAGCATTTTTTCAAAATTAATAATATGATTAAATCGATTTTTCCAAATTGATTCGGGGGCTAAATTCTGTACTCTGACTATTAATACATCTTCGTAATGTGAGCGATTAAATATCACCATCTCCCCTTTTGCAGGTACTTTATTGTGAATTCTGTATAGAAAGTCTCTTGATAGATCTTCTTTTGATGGTGAACCAAAATGAGCTACATATACACCGCTTGGATTAACGCTATTAAAGACATTTCTTATAGCTCCATCTTTGCCACTTGCATCCATTCCCTGAAATATTATGAGAATCTTATGTTTTTTCTCTGCGTTCTGAACTTTTTGAATACCATCTATTAACAAATTTAGCTCTTTAGTTCTCTGTATTGCTTCTTCTTTTGATAATTCGCTATGCAAAAACTCATAGGGGTCCCAATTGCTTAATTTAACATCGGAGTTTTGTTTTACTAAATATTTTTCAATTTTCATTATTTCCCAATCAGATTGTATTCAAAACTAATAAAAAAAATAGAAAGAACATATAACTTTATTTCAACAATCATAAATTTCCCTAATTCTCAAATTCTATTGGCAAAATAAATTAAAATCAACTTTTGGGATAATAATTATTTTAGTTAATATATTATGCTATTTTAATTAAATAAATTATTAGTTCTTATTATCTCTTCTTATTTAATTTGATATGAATAAAATTATCTATAGAATGCTTACCTGCACCATTGAATAATATATATATATATGATATCAAATATAGTATTGGCAATTCTTTCTGTGTAATTGGGAGACTGCCTTCTACTATAAATACAATGACACACATTGTAAAGATAATAGGAATAGTAGCAAATCGAGTAAATAAACCAAGCATCACTAATATATTACACAAAAATTCAGCTGACATAGCAAGTGTAATAGATAGCTCAGGGCTCATACCAAATACTGACGCAAATTGAATATCACCATCCCCTAAAATTTTTAATAATTTAGGGTATCCATGTGTGAGTAAGAGTGCACCAATTGATAATCTAAGAAATAATAAAGTGAAGTCTCTGATTTGTTGATTAATATCTGGCTTAAATAAATTTTTCATATTTTCCTTATTTTATATTTATTATAATCTATATTTGTTTTAAAATATCTTATTTGTAGTTAATCAAATTTAACACTAATCTATAAATTTTCAAAATTTGATATTGGATTATCGGTGCAAAATATTAACTTGATTACTAATTGAAACAATGTATTATAAAAAAACTCTATAAACGTCTCCCCTTTAAGATTTTTTTTATTTTTAATTTGAGTTTAATATGTTATGTATTTATAATGAGTCAATAGAACCTTATTTTAATATGGCTACCGAAGATTATCTTTTTCATAAATTTAAAGAAGATATTTTTATGTTATGGAGAAATGATAATGCTATCATAGTAGGCAAGCATCAAAATACTTTGGCAGAGATTAATTTAGACGTAGTAAGAAATAAAAATATAAAGGTAGTAAGAAGATTATCTGGTGGTGGGGCTGTTTTTCATGATTTGGGTAACCTTAATTTTACTTTTATAATTAATAGTAATGACAGCAAACTTGTAGATTTCCAAAAATATACTTTGCCTGTATTAGAAGTCTTAAATTCGCTTGATGTACCTGCTAAGTTTGAAGGTAGGAATGATCTAACTATAGATGGCAAGAAATTTTCTGGAAATGCAGTTCATGTATTACGAAATAGAGTATTGCAACATGGCACTATACTATTTACTTCTGAAATGAAGGATCTTTCGGAAGCCTTACAGGTAAATCCTCTAAAATATATTGATAAATCCGTAAAATCTGTTCGTGCTAGAGTAACTAATGTAAGTGAATATTTGAAAGAACCTATAGATTTAGATACATTCAAAAATTTAATTATGGATCATATTTTGAAGATGTATCCAGAGGCATCATTTTATCATTTAAATGAAAATGACCAAGTTGAAATTCAAAAATTAGCTACCGAGAAATATTCTACATGGGAATGGAACTATGGATGGCACTCTAAATATAACTTTGAAAAATTAATTCGTACTAATGGTGGTAATATAGAATTTCATTTTATTGTAGAAGATGGTATTATTAAAGAAGCTAAGATATTTGGTGATTATTTTAATATAAAAGATACTCAAGATATTGAAAATGCTTTGACTGGTATTAGGCATGATGTTGATATTATTAAAAATAAACTTTCAACTTTCGAAATTGATGATTATTTCAAAAATACTACTATTGATGAATTAGTATTAGGAATGTTCTAATGTACAGAGTAGCAATTATTACTATTGGCGATGAACTTCTTAATGGACAGGTGGTCAATACAAATGTAGCAGAGATATCTGAATTATTAACAGAAATAGGTGCTTTAGTTGTCTATCATAGCACTGTTGGGGATAATTATCATAATTTAGTTCAAGAATTAGATTACTCTTTTTCTATATCAGATTTTGTAATTACTACTGGTGGTCTGGGACCTACCGAAGATGATATTACTAAACAAGTAATTGCTGATTATTTTAATGATAATTTGAGAATCTCGGATATTACTTTAGAAAATATTAGGGTAATGGTTGCTGAAAAAAATAGACAATTGAATAGAGTTCATTATCAGCAAGCCGAAATTCCTTCTAAAAGTATAGCATTAATTAATAAAGTAGGTTCAGCACCGGGTATCTATATTAATGAATCAGGAAGAAAATTAATTGCACTACCGGGCGTACCTGCTGAAATGAAATATCTGATGACAAACGAAGTTTTGCCAATAATAAGAAAAGAAATATCAATTTCAAATCAAGATATAATTAAATATAAGACTATTATAACTGCTGGCACATACGAATCACATTTAGCAGAATTGATAGGTTCTGCTAACGAATACCCACAAGGTATTAGCTTAGCATATTTACCGTCAGCTAAGGGTGTACGATTAAGAATTGGTGCTGTAGCAAAAAGTTTTGAAATTGCTGATACTATGATTGAAGATTTTGAAAGAAAAATTAGTAGTAGTATAAGCCAGTCTATAATAGGTTATGGTAAAGATGATTTGATGGCTTATATCTCTAAATTGCTATTCAATAGTAAGTTGACTGTATCAGTTGCAGAATCGTGTACAGGTGGGTTGCTTGGTGCTGCTCTTACATCAGTATCTGGAAGTTCAGTATATTTTGCGGGTGGTTTTCAAACTTATTCTAATAGTTCAAAAATTAATCTTCTAAAAATTCCAGAGGATATAATCGATACTTACGGAGCTGTAAGTTACGAAACTGCTATTTTAATGGCTAAAAATGTCAAAGATATTTTAAATACTGATATTGGAATAGCTATTACTGGAATAGCTGGGCCTAACGGAGGTTCAGATTTGAAGCCAGTAGGCACAGTGTATATAGGATATTCTGATAAATATGATACAGATGCTAAGAAATTTGTATTCAGTAAGGATAGAGCACTAAATAGAGATAATTCAGTAACGCAAGCATTATTAATTTTACGTGATAGGATAATTAAAGATGAAAATTCTCGCTATTGAGACATCTTGTGATGATACTGCTGCATCGGTTTTAGATAATCATATTATTTTGAGCAATATTATTTCTTCGCAATATTTTCATTCTAAATATGGTGGTATTGTACCCGAATTGGCATCAAGGGCGCATTTGAATGTCATTTCTGAGATCGTAAATCAGGCTCTTGATAAATCAAATTCAAATATAAATGAAATAGAAGTAATTGCTGTAACTACAGAGCCCGGGTTGCATGGCTCTTTGGTAGTAGGTTCTAATTTTGCTAAAGGATTGGCTCTGTCTAATCACAAAATTATTGTTCCTATCAATCATATAGAGGGGCATATATATTCTGCTTTAATTGATAATAGAGATTTGTCTTTTCCTTTTATTTCATTGGTTGTTAGTGGTGGGCATACTGCTTTATTTAAAGTCGATTCGTACACGAATTATGAACTAATTGGTCTTACAAAAGATGATGCGGCAGGAGAAGCATTCGACAAAATTGCTAAATTTATAGGATTAGGGTACCCCGGTGGTCCTATTATTGATAAATTAGCAAAGAACGGCGATCCTAATAAGTATAATTTTCCACGCCCTATGATCAATGAAGCAAATTTTGATTTTAGTTTTAGTGGTCTTAAGACTTCTGTTCGTTATTTCTTGCAGAAGCATTTTGATAATAATGACTTTTCAAATGAATTGAATAATATTGCTGCGTCTCTTCAGGAATCTATTGTAGATGTATTAGTAAATAAATCTATAAAGGCGGCTAAGCATTATGGAATCAATAGTATATGTGTATCAGGCGGCGTATCTGCAAATAGCCGATTAAGACATAAATTTCATAATTCAGGAGACAAATATAAAGTTAAATCCTATTTCCCTAATTTAGAATATTGTCTTGATAATGCGGCTATGATAGGTCATTTGGCATATAATAAAGTTACGGAGAATTCTAGTAAATTCAAGGCTTTGAATTTCACAGTCAATTCACGCCCTATTAGAGCTCCTAAGAAAGTATAATTGAAATTATTCAAATACTATTTCGTCAAGAATTTATAACATTTTATTGCATTTATGAAGAGTTTAATATATTATATAATATCTATATTTATCATCTCATCTCCATTATATTCAGTTGGTAATAGCTCAGCAATTAAAATAGGAAGAGTAAAATATTCTGGTGGTGGTGATTGGTATAATGATCCATCAGCCGAAGTTAATTTGCTAACTTACATTGGCAAAAATACTAATTTGAATGTAAACCCTGTTTATGAGTTTGTAGATCTATCAACAGACAAGATTTTTGACTATCCAATATTGTTTATTACTGGACATGGCTCAATAACATTTACAGATTCGGAGGTAAAGAAACTAAGAGCTTATTTAGAAAATGGTGGCTTTTTATATGTAGATGATGATTATGGATTAGATAAATATATCCGTAGAGAGATGAAAAAAGTATTTCCTAATCAGGAATTTTCAGAATTGCCATACAATCATGGAATTTTCAATATACATTTTAAGTTTCAGCATGGAGCTCCCAAAATACATGAACATAATAATAAAACACCACAAACTTTTGGATTATTTAGTGATGGTAGATTGTGTGTATTGTATACTTACGAATCTAATCCAAGCGATGGATGGGTAGATCCATCTGTATACAATGATCCGCCAGAAAAGAGAGAGAAAGCATTACAATTTGGGACTAATATAGTTGTATGGGCATTAATGAATTGAGGAAAAATAATGCAAAATTATGATATTTCATTTAATAAGTTAATAGATAAGATTAAATCTACTAGAAGAAAGGAGAATTTATTATTATTTATAAATGGCTTTTTGTTGAGTTTAGGAATTAGTATTTCTGTTCTATTTATTTCAGTAGTAATTGAGAGCATAGTATTTGGTGATATTGCAATTAGAACAATTTTTGCAGGGTTAATATTTATTTCATTTGTAATAGGTTTTGGAATATTTGCGTTTCCATCTTTGATGCGAATAATGAATCTTAGAAATAACCCCACTATTAATGAAATGGCTCTAAGAATCGGCAAATTTTACCCTGATATGCAAGATAATTTAGGTAATGCATTACAATTAATACCATTATCAAAAAATCCTAAAGGTATGTCTTCTTCATTAGCATTAGCAGCTTTTGAAGAATATTATAAGAATATACATCAAAAGGATTTTGATGTAGTAATAGAAAAAGATGACTTTAAGAGAAATTTTCTAATTTTTATAATACCTTTTTTACTTTTAATAGGCGGTACTACTTTATTTAGAACATCTTTGGGTGATTCATTAAATCGTATTATTAATTTTAGACAGAGTTTTTTGCCTCCTATACCTTTTAGTATAGAAATAACTCCATTGAAATCAGAAATAGTAAGAGATAGTAAGTTTAGGATTGAAATTATTATTAGAGGTACTAATCCTTCTAAAGTCTGGTTAAGCACAAAAGAAAGTATTCAAAAAGAATTTGATTCATTTGAAATTAAGGCTAATAGTGAAGGTAAGTACATTTACGAAATACCGTCTGTTAAAAGTTCTATGGAGTTTTTTGCTTATTCTGAATGGTATAATGAAAAGGTACCTTCAAAAATTGGAGTAGTAAAAGTAATTGAAAAGCCAATAATTAAATCAATCTCAGGTAGATTAGTCTTCCCGTCGTATGCTGATATTGCTCCTAAATATATAGATGAACGTAATGCTGATATCACTGCGTTGGTAGGGAGCAAAGCTATATTTGAATTATTATCAAATAAAAAGATAAAAAAGGCCAATTTAGTATTTTTCAACAAAAGAACTGAACTGGATACTAATTTATCTAAGAGTGATACTGTTAGATACCCTCTTACAATTAGCAATAATAGAATTAGTGGTGAATTAACTATTAGAAAGACAGGAGTATATTATTTTGAGTTATATGACGAAGATAATTATACTAACGATAATCCAATTAATTATACTATTATAGCGCAGAGTGATAATTATCCTGAAATTAGTTTAATTGAACCTAGTAATGATATTGAAATTAACTCTAATGGACTACTAAGTATAAGAGCCAAGCTAAGTGATGACTATGGATTCTCATATTTAAAATTATATTATAGGATGACTGAATCGCCTTATGCTGCCCCTGATGAAAAGTATACTCAGATTAATATCTTATTTAATAAGAATGAACTGAGTCAGGAAGTTCCTTATGTATGGGATTTGAATAAGATAGGCATTATGCCCGATGATAAATATGAGTTTTACTTAGAAGTAGCTGATAATGATATAGTATCAGGTCCCAAAGTTGCAAAAACACAAATAATAGCTGTGCGCTTGCCTTCTTTACGCGAAATACAGAAAGATGCTGACGTAGCTCAAGAAAAAGTTCAGCAAGATCTTGAAAAGATAATGAAGGAAGCATTAGATCTTAAAAAAGATATAGATGAGCTAAATAGAGAAACATTAAAGGATAAAAATATTAAGAAAGAAGAAAATTGGCAAGATAAGAAAAAGGCAGAGGATATAGCTAAAAAGCAACAGGAGTTAAAAGAAAAACTAAGCGATGTTCAAAAAAAATTAGAAGAAACAACTAAGAATCTTCAAGAGAATAATTTATTATCACAAGAAACTCTTGAGAAGTATATGGAATTGCAAAAATTAATGAAACAAGTTGATTCTCCTGAATTAAGAATGATGCAACAAAAAATGCAAGATGCTCTTAAAAATATGAATCAAGATGAACTCCAAAAGGCAATGGAAAACTTTAAGTTTAATGAAGAGCAATTTAGACAAAGTATAGAAAGAACTACTCAATTATTAAAAAAGATCCAAGCTGAACAAAAAATTGATGGTTTAAAGAATAGAGCCGAACAGATGGCTAAACAACAAGATCAATTATCAGAAGATACTAAGAAAAGCAACTCTAATGACAAGGAATCTCAAGAGAATTTAGCTAAGAAACAAGAGAAATTACAGAATGAATTTAAAGATTTAGATAATGAGTTTAAAGATTTAGAGAAGTTTATGGAGCAATTTAAAGAGCAAGATCAAGCTAAGGATGATATGAAACAAGCTAAAGAAGCTCTTAATAGCGAACAAACAAAATCGGAGATGAAAAATTCTCATGATAATATTAAGCAGGGTA
>JBDHXE010000100.1:0-8654 GCA_039810525.1 Chlorobiota bacterium
TTTGGCGATAAGCTCAGCAATCGTTACTATAACGTCAAAGCATCCCGTCAAAAGTGCAATGGCTCTTATTTTCCACTTCTTTATGCTAAGTGGTCTATACCTTACCCTAAACGCACAATTCTTAGCTGTACTACAAGTACTAGTCTATGCTGGAGCTATTATGGTAATGGTAGTATTCGTAATAATGCTATTAAATTTGGGAGACGAAGAAAAATTAAAGAAAAAATTCCAATCAGCCCAATTTATATCGATTGGTTTAGGACTTGCATTAATTGCTATGCTGATTAGCGTATTTGTAGCCAGTTTTGACTTCCGCCAATTCGACCCCAACCTATCTGCAAACATAGGCACAGTACAATCATTAGGCAAACTACTATTCTCAGACTTCCTATTCCCAATAGAAAGCATTGCTATACTACTTACAGCTGCCATTGTTGGAGCAATCGTATTAGCCAAAAGAAAGTTGAATTAAAAAGGTAAAAAAATATGCAATCAATACCATTAGAATATTATCTTATTGTTTCAGCAGTACTCTTCACAATAGGTACAATTGGCGTTCTTACCAGAAGAAACGCAATAATTATATTTATGAGTCTCGAAATTATGCTAAATTCTGTCAACCTTACACTAGTATCATTCTCGTCATTCTTTGGCAATGCTACTGGGCAAGTATTCGTATTCTTCGTAATGAGCGTAGCTGCTGCCGAAGCCGCTATAGGCTTAGCCATTTTCCTAGCACTATTTAGACTCAAAAAAACTATATATGTAGATGAAGTCAACCTATTAAAATGGTAATTATAATCAATATACAGAGGCATTAATATGAACAACGAAACCCAAACACAAGCAGTTCATACCAATATGTTAGAACTCGTGGGATTTATTATTGCTAACGAATTCTTCGCACTCGAAATCAATTCAATATGCGAAATCATCAAAGTAAACGATATTACACGCGTACCCAATACACCAAGCTATATTAGAGGCGTTATCAACCTACGCGGCAAAGTTATCCCAATCATAGATATGAGAGAAAAACTCAACCTAGACCACATTACATACGACAAAAACACAAGAATTATTATACTTGAATTTAACAATATGATAGTTGGCATCATCGTAGATGCAGTTAGAGAAGTATTAAGAATAGACGCCGCCGTTACCGAACCACCACCAGCTGTAGTCAAAGGCATTGCAAGCGATTATATTTCAGCAATCGGAAAATTAGACGACAAACTAATTAATATACTAAACCTCGACTATCTACAGAGCAACCACTAATAACTATAATGTTAGAATACCTCATTGGATTAATTGTTGGTGTACACTGGTATTGGGTATTAATATTCGCCTTCTTCATCACATTTGCTGAAAACGTCTTTCCACCAGTTCCCGGAGATTCTGGCCTACTATTCGCAGGCACACTCATTGGATTAGGAATAGTTGGATTTACAGAAATGCTCATTACATCCACACTCGGAGGCATAATTGGATTCGCCATAGTCTACAAAATTGGCTACCGATTCGAAAGAAAAGTAGTAGAATCCGGAAAAATCAAATTTATTTCAATAGAAAACCTAAATACAGTCGAAAATTGGTTCAACAAATATGGATACTGGATCATCATAGGCAATAGATTCATATCTGGAATACGCGCTATAGTAGGATTCTTCGCTGGTATGTCGCGAATCAACTTCACCATCACAATGATATTAGCTGGAATTAGCTCACTAATTTGGAACTCCATTCTACTGCTAGTCGGCGCTTCATTCGGAGACAATTGGAAGCTCATAGACAAATATATATCACTATACGGATACATAATGCTACCTATAGTAATACTCATCATTATCTACTTCCTTTGGAAAAACTTCAGAAAAAAAAATAATACCAAAAAATAAAACAAAAATTCCTATTGCAACTTATAAGAAAAATTATTAGATTTGTAAAAAAGTAATTTACAAAAGTGATAAATAGCGATTACAATATTGATCAAAATTCATACTATCATCAATACACAATCAATAATATTAATGATAGCAAAGACGATAATTCATACCCATTATCCAAAGACAATAAACCTACAAACAATAAAAGCGACACATTAACCATTAACCAAAAAGAACTTAGTAGCCAAGACACACAACTAATAGAAAAACTAAAAACAATCGACCAAAACGTTAGAGCACACGAACAAGCACATATATCAGCAGGAGGCAATTTAGTTAGAGGAGGAGCCACATTCCAATACCAAAAAGGACCAGACGGCAAACAATACGCCGTAGCAGGCGAAGTAAAAATAGATGCCTCCCCCATACCAGACAACCCACAAGCCACAATTACCAAAATGCAACAAGTCAGCAGAGCCGCTTTGGCACCAAGCGACCCATCACCACAAGATAGAAAAGTTGCCTCAGAAGCATCACAAATTCAAGCAAGAGCCATTTTAGAAAAAAATTCCCTAAACAAAAACGATAAATCAAAAATTCAAAACTCAATTATTGCAAAATACACCACACACCAAGCCAATACCTATAAACAAATCAACAGCACCACATAACTAACAAAATACCCATCACTACACTACAAACCAACCACAATATTAGCTAAATTATCCCAAGTTGCCACCCTCTTATAATTATTAATATTCGACCTAAATACATTAATATCACTACTAAAATATTCCTCCACAGCCCTTGCTATCAACAATGGATCTGACTTCTCAATTACAATACCCGAACCATAAGGATCTACCATCGCTCGCAAACCACCCGTATCACTCACTATCACAGGCAGATCAAACTGATAAGAAGTACCCACAGCAGCAGATTGAGTAGCAGACTTATAAGGCAATACACATACATCAGAAGCACAGAAAAAATCTACAACCTCACTATCAGCAATATAACGATTATGAAAATGCACCCTATCCCCAAGATTATACCTTTTAACTATCGCATCATACTTATCATACGAATCATAAACCTCCCCACCTATCAGCAAATGATAATCATTACCCAACAAACTCATCGCCTCAATCAAATTATCAAGACCCTTATAATCACGTATCAACCCAAAAAACAAAAGCAACTTCTTATCATTAGCTATACCAAGCCTTTTACGTGCCACACTACTATCCACCCTCTCACCAAAATGACTATAAAAAGGGAACACCGCCTCCTTATACAAAGCATTAGGTTTAAAAGATAAAAGCTCATCTCTTACAGAGCTACTCATCACCACAAAAGCATCAGCACTACCCAAAAAATACTTAATTAACTGAATATCGCCCAGCCTCCTCTCATGAGGGATTACATTATCTATAATAGCCACCCTACGCGTCTTATTTTTAAGCAATCTCAAAACACTACCAACTGACGGAGCAAAAAATGGCATCCAAAATCTTACCAACGTTATATCAGGTGCGTACCTCAATATCTTGTTAGCAGCAGAAATATAACTAAAAGGATTGACCGTACTCAATATCGCCTCCGAATCTATTGGCTCAGCAATATCATCACTCTGCACATACTGAGATGTACCCGGGAAAATCAACTTAGGATATTGAGTTGTAAAATTAAAAGCCCGTACCTCATTATTCTTCTTCAACGCATTATATAGATTTGCATTAAATTGAGCCGCGCCACCACGAAAAGGATAAAATGAAGACAAATAAGCTATTTTCATAAATATTAGCAATTTTTAAGAAAAAAGAACGTAATATAACATTTATTTTTAGAGTAACAAAATGTCCGCTAACATAAAAGACAAACTAAAACAAGCGGGAATCAGCGATAATACCATTTACTACTGGGGTTATATGTACGACCTCGGCCAGACCTATATAGTGCCACTACTTAAAAAATTGAACATTTTCAAAAATGGAGACAAAGTAGCTGAAATTGGCTCAGCCGAAGGCGGTGTATTACATTCATTTCTCGACAACGGCTCTACCGAAGCATTAGGTACCGATATTGCTAAAACGCGATTAGAAGAAGGCCAAAAAATAGCCAAAATTCTCGGATACAATACACAATACCTATACCACGACATAGTAAACCAAGATATTATGCCCCAATGGGAAGAAAAATACAACTTAGTAATACTTAGAGACGTAATAGAGCACTTAGATCACCCAGACAGAGCCATATCCAATATAAGAAATATTATCACACCCGGAGGCTATCTATTCATTACATTCCCACCTTACAATACACCCTATGGAGGCCATCAGCACACACTAAAAGGCAACCTTATAACTAAATTACCATATATACACCTATTACCCAAAAGCATATTCTTTAGATTAATCAAAAGTGGCAGACCACAAGATATTATAGAAGTAAAAAGACTAAAACAACTAAGATTCGACCCCGAAAAAATGGAAAATATCGCAGTAAAAGAAGGCTATAAAGTAGAATATAGAGAATTTTTTCTGATTAGACCCGTATTCAAAATGAAATTTGGCCTCAACCCTATCAAACTGCCATTTGCACGAAATTTAAAGATCTTACGTAATTATTTTTCACTTGAAGCGTTATATATTCTAAAGAAAATTTAATATATTTGTATAATTGTTACACTAAATATTAAGGTAATTATATGGCTATGGACGTAGAAAAAATACTCGAAAATAAAGCTATTGAACAAATGTACAGAGCTGACGAAAAGCCAGCCAACAATCAGATACAGCAGAAAGTACTTGAAAGCGCCATCAAAGGTGAGACTAGCCCCCAGCAGCAAGCGATGCAATTACTAATTACTGCACCTAACCTTAACCAAACACAGCAAAACGCTCAGCAGCAAATAAAACAAGGATTCTTAGATATTAAAATATAATTGATAACCCTCTTATGCAATTACAAAAATGAGGTCAGAAATAAGATAATTAGCAAAGAATAAGCAACTCATCAGATATTTAGATAAATTACATACACTTTTTATCTAATACTATCATATTTTGTTAGTCATAGTCCCTACACCTACTATCACACCATCAACCCTCTTTTTAATAACCATTCTATACAATTAATACTATATACTCTTACTTTGAATACCAAACTTAGATTGAATCTTCACATATAATTTAAGAAAATAATCCCTTATATTATCAGAATACTTTGATAAAACTACAAAGAAAACAACAGTAACCAAAGCAAGTAATACCGTATAATAAGGATTCAGCGTTTGCCCTATCAAATCTCTATAACCCTTATTAATACCAGTACCATATACCACTAAAATATGCACTATATATATCATCATCGTCTTCTTACCAACCGTAGATAAAATCACAGGAATCTTAAACTTATTAGCTATTATCGACAATACACCAGATATTATCAATACATTACCCAAATGAAAAAACTGCACATTATGATACTGCAAATACAGAAAATCCTCCAATTTTGTTACATCATACATATACCCCAGCACAGCACCCGAAAAAATTGACAATAACACACCAATCACCATAGTCAATATCGAAAACTTAGTATTATACGCAATCTTAGCAGACTTCGATAAAATATAACCATAAAATCCACCAAACAATACAAAACCCATCCAAGGTACCAATGGAAAATTTGAACCAAAATTAGCAGTAAAATAACTCGCCAACGGCAATGGAAAATGAAGCAACCAATTAGTATGAAACACATAAGGATATATCAAAAAAAGAAATCCACCCAAAAATGGATAACTTATCCATACAGGCAACTTAACCAATTTCTGCAAACCAAACAATAAAACCAACGTAAGTAAGCCCAATGCTATACAATGCAACGCATCTACAGCAAATGAAGACTGATACGAAAACACATCAAAATCCCCCATATTCTTCAATATATCAGGATTAAACCGCATCAAATAACCCACAAAAAGTAAAAATATCGACCTTTTGATACCCTTTACCACCCTTTCGTTCTCCCAAAATGGAGTATCTTTTCGCAACAACAAATACGTAAAAATAGTTCCCGACGAAAAGAAAAACACAGGCGCTGTTATTCCACGCATAAAATTCCATATACTATAAATCCAATAACTTGTATCCTGATACTCAGGAGCCAATACCGTACCTACTACATGCCCTTGCAGCATCATCAAAATCGCATAAGCTCGCATCAAATCAATAAAAACCAACCTACGTGATTGTTTGCTATGATCAATAGCATTCCTAAAATCTATATACTCTGTCAATTCTATTTCTTATTTAAATTTTTATAATAATTAATTAAACCATTAGTAGAAGCATCATGCCCCCTTACTAAGCCATCATCACCAAGCTCTTTCAATATTTTACCCGCCAATTGCTTACCAAGCTCTACACCCCACTGATCAAACGAATTAATACCCCAGACCACACCCTCTACAAACACCTTATGCTCATACAAAGCTATCAAAGTTCCCAACAATTCAGGCGTCAATTGCTTAAACATTAACATATTAGACGGAATATTACCCCTAAATACTTTATGAGGCAACAATTCCTCTACCCTATCAGCAGCCAACCCTTGATACTCAAGCTCCTTTTTTACTTCATCTTTCTGCTTACCCCTCATCAAAGCCTCTGATTGAGCCAGACAATTTGCCAACAACTTATTATGATGATCCGATAATGGATTGAGAGATTTTACCGACACCAAAAAATCAACAGGAATCACCTGAGTACCTTGATGAATCAACTGAAAAAAAGAATGCTGAGCATTAGTCCCAGCTGTGCCCCATACACTTATACCAGTTGTATAATCCGTCTGACTACCATCCATATCAATATATTTGCCATTACTTTCCATCTCAAGCTGTTGCAAAAACTCCGTAAACTTACTCAAATATTGATTATAAGGTATCACAGCATAATTCGAATAACCCATAAAACTACTATACCATACTCCAAGCAACCCCAATATTACAGGAATATTCTTATCAAAAGCAGTATGCCGAAAATGAGTATCTGCATAATAAGCTCCATCAAGCAACTTTTCAAAATTATCATAACCCAAATACACAGCTATTGATAAACCAATTGCAGACCACAGCGAATATCGACCGCCTACCCAATCCCAAAATTCAAACATATTATCCTCTGGTATACCAAAATCCAAACACGCTTGCCTATTAGTAGATAAAGCCACAAAATGAAACCTGATATCACCATAATCAGCATCACCAGAAGACAAAAACCAATCCTTAGCACTCAACGCATTAGTCATAGTCTCCATAGTAGTAAACGTCTTCGACGCTATTATAAACAAAGTTCTTTCTGGATCTAATACCTTAACTATTTCCGACAGATCATTACTATCCACATTAGATACAAAATGCACATTCACCCTATTATCACTATAATACCTAAGAGCACTACATACCATAGCTGGTCCCAAATCAGAACCACCAATACCTATATTCACTACATCTCTAATACTCTTACCCGTATAGCCCTTCCATTTACCACTTCTCACCTCATCACTAAACACCTTCATCTTCAATTTAACAGCATTAATCTTCTCACTAATATTCTCATCATTATAAATTATTGGATTCTTTCCCTTATATCTAAGTGCCGTGTGCAATACTGCCCTATGCTCAGTAAAATTGATCAACTTACCACCAAACATATCCTCAATTCTTTCTTTCAAACCTACTTGATTAGCCAATTCTACCAAATGAGTTACCGTCCTATCATCTATAAGATTCTTAGAATAATCAAACAATATATCACTAAACCTTATAGAATACTTCTCAAACCTATGATTATCAGCATTAAACAAATCAATTATCCTACTGCCTTGCAACCTATCTCTATCTTCTAACAAAGATTGCCAGGCTTCTGTACTTGTTGGCTTCATTATTATATTCTAAAAAATAAATTTAATATAACTTTAAAATACAAAAAAATACTCATTTATTCCAAGTTTCACTTCTTTATATTTTTTTAAACCTCAATTTTTGACCCCAAAAAACGTCAAAATATAAAAAATAACTTTTGGCTATTATGAAAAACATTGGAATATTCCCCTTAAACTTAGTACTATTCCCCGAATCTGCCTATCCCCTACATATTTTTGAGGATAGATACAAAACACTTATCAAAGAATGCTACGACCAATCAATTACCTTTGGTATCACTTACCTAACCCCACAAGGTATGAACCATATTGGATGCTCAGCTATTGTTTCAGATATATTCAAAAGCTATCCCGATGGTAGAATGGACATATTAATCGCAGGAGTCAAAAGATTCAAAATCACTAATCTTAAAGATGGAGTAAAACCATATTATACAGCCGAAGTAGAATATTTTGACGATGACCAACCACAACTAAATATTCTTAAATTATACCAATGCACTGATCTTTTTAACCAAGTAGTAGCCAAAATCAAAACAGTAAAAATTGACAATATCTACCCAGACCAACTAAAAACTTCTAAACCATCATTTCTCATTGCTCAAAAAGCTGGACTTAGCACCGAACAAAAACAAACACTTATAGAAATGAGAAGCGAAAACGAAAGATTGGATTACCTAACCAATCACCTAAAAAAACTAACACCAATAATTATGCAGTCCGAGACCATTAGTCAAATAATTAAAAATGATGGATATTTCAAACCAAAAAATAAATAGACAAATGAAATTCCCAAAAATAATGGCA
>JBDHXE010000101.1:0-8608 GCA_039810525.1 Chlorobiota bacterium
TAGTTGACGAAACAAAAGCGGCAGGTATGAAAAGCTACTTGACTCTTAACATTGTCTTATTTGATAATGATATGGACGAAACAAAAGCATTAATAGACAAAGCAGTAGAAAGTGGAGTAGATGCTATTATTGCTGCGGATTTTGCGGTAATAGAATGTGCTCGCGAAGCTGGAGCTAATATTCACGTTTCTACACAAGCAAATGTGGGTAATTATAGTGCTGTCAAATACTTTTCAAAATTTGCTGATGTAGTAGTACTTGCTAGAGAATTAAATTTAGATCAAGTTGCACATATTAGTAGAAAAATTGAAGAAGATCAATTGAAAGGACCTAACGGAGAGTTAATTAAGTTAGAAATGTTTGCTCATGGAGCGTTATGTATGGCTACCTCTGGTAAATGTTATCTTAGCTTGCACGAATATAATAAATCAGCCAATCGTGGCTCCTGCCTACTTACATGCAGACGCCCATATATTTTGACTGACAAAGAAACAGGCTATGAAATAGAAGTTGATAATGAATACCTGATGTCCCCAAAAGATTTGAGAACTATACATTTCTTAGATAGAATAATAGATGCTGGTGTAAAAGTATTAAAAATTGAAGGTCGTGGAAGATCACCAGAATATGTGAAATTTACCACCGAAGCCTACAAGGAAGCATTAAGATTAATCTCAGTTGGCGAATATACACGCGAAAATATTCAAGTTTTAGACGAAAAGTTAGCTAAAGTTTATAATAGAGGATTCTGGGATGGATATTATTTAGGACAAAAGTTAGGAGAATGGAGTCCAAAATATGGCTCTAATGCAACTACCAAAAAGGTATTTGTTGGCGATATTACTAATTATTTCTCAAGAATAAATGTAGCAGAAGTTCTTATCAGAACCAATGATATTAAAATAGACGATAACATAATGATAATAGGCGAAACTACTGGTGTGTACGAAGGAACTATCAAAGAATTAAGAAACGATATAAGCAATGTAGAAGTCGCTAATAAGGGTGATATTGTAGCTTTCCCTGTTGACTCCAAAGTAAAACGAAAAGATAAATTATATAAAATTGTACCTAATGATTAATTAGGTGTATTAAAATCGAATGGGATCAATCCTATATTAAACATCACTGAATCTATTTGATATTTATATATTTTATCATTTAAGTTAATTGTAAATACCTTAGGGATCCTAAAATTGTTTAAGCCCATATAATTGCTTAGCTTAATATCGCAATATATGGGCGATTCAAAATCTTCATACAATTTTATAGTTTCCATTAGATCGTAGCTATTAGTATCAATAAGTAAATCAGTGCTAATACCACTTTTTTCTGTTTTGACTATTCTAAATAATTTCATTCCATTTGAATCTATTACACCCTCATTTGTAAATCTATAATTATTCTTTTGAAATTCGTATATAGGCGAAAAGATAAGCTCAGAAAATGATTTTAATAATACCTTTTCGATCCCTGATATTAAAATAGGAGGGTTCATTCCAGATTTTGCAAACCCTTCTTTGCCACTCCATGTAAATTTCAGTTTATTATCTTTAGATATTAATTCTAACCTATGATGATTTGGCTTTAGAAAATAATAATTAAATGTAGTTACTTCTTTTCCAGAGCTATCCTTTCCACTAATTTTAAAATCTTGAAAATTCTGTACTTCGTCCAAACCCTTATGTTTAGAATATTTATCAATAATTTTATCTGGATTCTTATTTGCAGCATAGCTCGTAGCTACTACCATCAATAAAACCAATGCAATCACTTTCATCGAATCACCTACTTACTTTTTTCACAATAATCAATAAGACACATTAATAATATAATTGTTACAATATCTTATTAAATTTATTTAATTTAATCCTAAATTCATTTAATTCTCTTTTGCTTAAATTAGAAGCAAAATCATCACTTTCAGGTATGTCAAGATTAATCAAATTTTTAAGAGCAATAATTTCTTGTTTAGAAAAATAAATAGAATTTAATTCATAATCTTCAAAAGCCTCCCAAGCAAGAGGAACTACCAATTTGACAATATTTGCCATAGCTTCACCATATACCCTAATTTCATATTGTGCATGGCTATCTATTCTTAATTTCAAAAAGTGAAATAAATTGTGAAGGTCAATTTTCCAATACCATTCAGTATAATTTGCAACAGGTAAACTAATTCTAGCAATTTCACGTGCCAATCCTAATTCTAACATTTTTTGATAATCAGAATATGTTTGCTGCTGATTATTGCTCAAAATACTTCTAATCTTGTCAATATCTTGATTTGGCAAAGTATCATCACTACGTCCTTGCTTGTTCATCGTACTCTGATGTCTGATTTGGTCAGGTTCCGGTAAATAAAAATCATCTTTCATTTCAGAATAACGGCCACTATACTCATTAACATTAGCAGTTCTGTGACGAATCCATTGCCGTGCAATGAATATTGGTAATTTAATATGAAACTTAAACTCAACCATTTCGAACGGAGTAGTATGCTTATGTCTCATCAAATACCTGATTAATCCTCTATCTTCATTCACAGATTTAGTACCTTGCCCATAAGATACTCTAGCCGCTTGCACTATAGACGCATCATCGCCCATTACGTCTATTAATCGTACAAATCCCTTGTCCAAACAAGGAAATTCCTTTCCGATAACTTCTTCTACTTCTGTTTTCAAAATTTTTCTAAAAAATTTAAACATAAAAAATGTTTAATCGTTACATAGTAATTAATATTATATATAATAATTACAATTTTTATAAAATACTATGAATGATATTGAAAAAAAACCTATAATACTAAGTGGGGTTACACCTTCTGGTATTTTAACTATTGGCCATTTAGCTGGTGCTTTACTTAATTGGGTAAAACTACAAAATGAATATGAATGCTATTTTATGATAGCAGATTTGCATGCGATTACAATAAGACAAGAGCCAGCTTTACTTAGACAAAGAACACTCGATACAGCTGCAATGTTTATAGCTTCTGGTATCAATCCAGAAATAAGCACTTTATTTATCCAATCCCATGTACCAGAGCATACACAATTAACTTGGGTATTAAATACATTCACAGGTACTGGCGAGTGCAGCCGTATGACTCAATTTAAAGATAAAGCCTCAAAGAATTCAGAAAACTCAAACGTTGGACTTTATGACTACCCAGTACTAATGGCTTCTGATATACTATTGTATCAAGCAGATTTAGTACCTGTTGGCGAAGATCAAAAACAGCACTTAGAACTTACTAGGAATTTAGCTCAAAGATTTAACTTTAATTATTCCGATACTTTCAAAGTACCAGAGCCATATATACCGAAAATTGGTGCTAGGATAATGAGCCTTCAAAACCCTAACGAAAAAATGTCTAAATCTGACCCGAATCAAAGTGCCACAATTTTCTTGACTGATACAGATGAACAAATTAGAAATAAAATTAAAAGAGCAGTTACAGACTCTGGGAATGAGGTAAGATTTAGTGATGACAAACAAGGTATTAAAAATCTGATGACTCTTTACAACCTTGCTACTAGTGATTCATTCGAAACGATAGAAGATAGATATCAAGGAATGGGGTATGGGAAATTCAAGTCTGATACTGCCGATTATGTAGCAGAGTTTATTAGACCTATAAGAGAGAGGTACATTGAGTTAATAAATGATAAAGAACAACTAAAACAAATCCTTACTCATGGAGCTGACAAAGCTAAAAGAGTGGCATCAAAGACACTCAGGAAAGTATACAAAAAAGTAGGATTTGTAAATTTTGATAAGTAAAATTTCATATTTTTGCTTAGATTAATATTGAATTAGGATAAAATAATGTCGGAAGAAAGAAATATACCATCTAATTTTATAAAAGCAATTATCAATGATGATTTAAAAACTAATAAATATTTGGGGCGAATTCAAACTCGATTCCCACCTGAGCCAAATGGATATTTGCATATAGGTCATGCTAAATCAATATGTTTAAATTTTGGTATAGCCAAAGAATTTGGTGGTCTGACCAATTTGAGATTTGATGATACTAATCCAGTGAAAGAAGATACAGAATATGTTGATTCTATCAAAGAAGATGTAAGGTGGTTAGGTTTTCAATGGAACGACAAAGAAAAATATGCTTCAGACTATTTTGATATACTATATATGCTTGCCGAGCAATTAATATACAAAGGTAAAGCTTATGTTTGTGAATTAAATGCCGACGAAATAAGGCAATATAGAGGCACATTAACAGAGCCCGGCAAAGAAAGCCCATATAGAAATAGGCCTGTCGCCGAATCGTTAGATTTATTCCGTAGAATGAAAAATGGCGAATTTAAAGATGGTAGTAAAGTATTACGCGCTAAAATTGATATGGCTTCTCCAAATATTGTAATGCGAGATCCAATACTTTATAGAATTATAGGTATAGAAGATCCTAATGAACCTGATATGAATAAAAGATTTACTGCTTTTCATCATCAGACAGGAAATAAATGGTGTATTTATCCAATGTATGATTTTACACACTGTATATCAGACTCAATTGAAGGCGTAACTCATTCATTATGCACTTTAGAATTTGAAAATAATAGACCATTGTATGACTGGGTTTTGATAGAATTAGGACTATATAGACCACAACAAACCGAATTTGCACGATTGAATTTAAATTATACTATATTAAGTAAAAGAAAATTGCTGCAACTTGTAAAAGAAGGATACGTAGATGGTTGGGACGACCCTCGAATGCCAACTATAAGCGGTTTTAGAAGGAGAGGATATACTCCCGAATCAATTAGAAATTTTGCAGATCTAATAGGAGTAGCAAAAGCAGACTCTACAGTAGATTATAATTTATTAGAATTTAGTATTCGCGATCACTTAAATAAAACTGCCCAGAGATTGATGGCTGTAATTAATCCAATTAAATTAGTTATTACAAATATGCCAGATGACTACGAAGAAGATATTATAGCTATTAATAATCCCGAAAATGAATTGCAAGGAACTCGACAAATTAAATTTACCAAAGAAATATACATTGAACAAGACGATTTTATGGAAAATCCCTCTTCTAAATTCTATAGATTATCACCCGGTAATGAAGTTAGGTTGAGATATGCCTATATCATAAAATGCGAAAAAATAATAAAAGATGAAAATGGTAATATTCAAGAAATACAATGCACATACGATCCCGATACTAAAAGTGGCGCTGGCACAAGTAACAAAAAAGTCAAAGCAACGATTCATTGGGTCTCTGTAAAATATGGATTAAAAGCAACTATTAGAATGTATGAGCATCTTTTCACCAAAGCCAACCCAGACGATGTAGAAGAAGGGCAGACTTATTTAGATAATCTAAATCCAAATTCAATGAAAATCATTGAAAATAGTATAATAGAACCACATATTAAAAATTTCAAAAAAGGTGATAAATTCCAATTTGAAAGAATAGGATATTTCTGCATAGATATTAAAGATTCTGATGATGACAATATAGTGATGAATAGAACAGTTACATTAAAAGATACTTGGGCAAAAGTAAAGGATAAATTATAAAATGAAAATCGAAGATAATAGATTAGCAGATTATGTAAGAGATTATCCTGCTCTTTTAAATTTCCTTGATAGATTGGGAATTAAATTAGGATTTAGAGATAAATCCATTAAACAAGTTTGCTTAGAATACAATCTTGATGTGAAATTTGTAATTGACCTAATGATGCTCATTATTAACAGAGAAGAGTTTAATCCTCATTATTTAGCTAATTATTCTATCGGAAATACAATTTATTATCTTAAAAACTCGCACAAATCATACCAATATGATTACATACCAACTATTGAAACACTTATTAACAAATTAACTGAATTAGAATCTGATAGAGAATTAGATTGTAAACTATTAATGATGTATTTCAAAGATTACAAAGATGAATTTATTAAACATATAAATTACGAAGATGCAGTAATATTTCCATATATTATAGATGTAGCTAATATGAAAGGTGATATTAATACTGAAATGGAAATTGCTGTATCCGAATATATGCAAAATCATGATAATTTAGACGAAAAGTTAGTTGATTTAAAAAATTTATTAATAAGATATTTTCAACCTTTTGAGCATTCTATCATAATTAGAAAAATAATAAACGCACTTTTTGAGATGGAAGAAGATCTACAGATACATGAATTAATTGAGAATAAAATTCTATTCCCAATGACTCAATTAATCAAAATTCATAATTAATATGAACTATTTAGTAAATACAATCATAATTTCAAATTCATATATTTTATCGAAGGCTCTATTAGGTATTATTCCAGATTACTTCAATAAAATAGAGTATTTAGATAAATGCGACGACTTTGATATTCTGCTAAATAAGATCGAGAAACAAAGTTTGACTATTATTTTTATAGATGAATTATATTATAATAAATATCAATTTTATATAGAAAATATGAACGACAAAACGATTATAGTTCCTATATTAAATAGTGCTAACTTATCTAATGAAAAACATCAATTTGTAATCAATATTAACGATAGCCAATACCAACTAAATAAATTTTTTTCTAAATTGTCAGAATATACCAAAACTAAAATTCAAGAGCCAATTTTCGAAAAAGAGCTATCTAAGCGAGAAAGAATTATTCTCCAAATGATAGCACAAGGGCTTACCAGCAAACAAATTGGCGATAAATTAGGGATTAGCTACCAAACAGTATCGAGTCATAGAAAAAATATTAGCTCTAAATTAGAAATTAAAACAGTATCTGGGCTTACAGTTTACGCCATCTTAAATAACCTAATTAGTATAGATGAAGCTAATCTAAATTAAATCTAGGAACAATGATATAACTTGAATTATAAAAAATTGGAAGGAAAAGTAAGTTTTTGTCTTTATTTTAATTGCTCTGTATTATCCATTACTATAATAAGATAATTTCATATTATTTTTATCAATTTAAAATTTTTTTAACCCTTGATATTATGATTATTAATAAAATTGATTTAATTTTGAAAAAAAATATGGGGTAAAAAAATGAAAAAAATATATTTCATCTATGTTATAGCTATTATATTAGTTCTTAACTCATGCAATAATTCAAATAACTTGCCTACAATTGGTATAGTACAAATATCAGATGATCCTATTTTAGATGTTGCCAGATTATCGGCTATACAATCCCTAAAAGAAGCTGGGCTAATATATGATCAAAACATAAAAATAAAATATGTTTCTGCACAAAGTGAATTATCGAACATACCTTTGATTTTGAAATCATTCGAAAATGATAAAGTAAAAGCAATATTGACAGTGGGCACTCCATGTATGATGAGTGCTGCTAATATGATTACCAAAATACCAGTAGTTTTTACCGTATCATTTAGCCCTGAACAAATGAGCATAAAAGCACCCGAGAATTTGTACGGATATTATGATCCATTAAATGTTATGCCTATTTTAGAATTAATAAAAAAAATAGATACGTCAATACATACTATAGGTATCCCTTACAATCCGGGAGAACCAAACGCAGAATATTCAGCTAAAAAGCTAATTAGAGAAGCAGGAAATAATAATTTTCATGTATTTACTCAAGCTGTATCCAATTCAAATGTAATAACCCAAAATGTACAATATTTAATTAATAAAAATATTGACGCCTTATTAATATCGGCAGACAATACAATGTATCAAGGGCTTACATACGTTGCTTCATTGGCTGCCAAAAATAAAATTCCAATTTTTGTAACAGAGCCATCTCAAGCTGATAATGGTGCTGCGATAGGATTAGGGATTAGCTATCAGAATTGGGGTAAACTATCAGGTGAAATGCTAGCGCAAATTATTAAAGGAGATAAGATAAATGATAACAAAATTAGAGCTATTACAGATGTAGAATTGGTGGTAAACAAAAAATTAGCACAGGATCAAGGATTGATTATTCCTCAAAATATAATAAATAAAGCAAATAAAATAATAACAAAATAATATAAGGTCTTAATATGATAGAATTTTCAGAACAGAATTTAAATAACTACAAAAAAATAGAGCTTACTGGTCGAATAGATGGTATTACATCCAATGAATTAGCTACATATCTAATTAATTTAATCGAAAAAGGAAATAGAAAAATTATACTTGATTTTAAGGGAGTGAATTATCTTAGCTCCATTGGTTTGAGAGTATTACTTGTCAATCAACAAAAATTAAAGTCTGTAGGTGGTGAACTAAATATTTTTGGATTATCACCTCAAATTGCAGAGATATTTAAAATGAGCGGATTTTTAAAAATCTTTACTGTTATTGATGATATTGATCAATTCGTAGGGACAACCGAACAATCTATAACTAATACAAAAAATGTGTTTGAAACAGAAAATATAAGTTTTACCCATATTAATACTAGTTCTCAAAAATCAAAAATTGAATTAATTGGAGATTTTTCTAAACTTAGTAATTCTGAATACCAAAGTACAGATTTGATTACCATAAGTGCTCAAAATACAGGTTTATCAATTGGATTTGGTGCAATTGGTAGCGAATGGGAATCCATTAAGTCATATTTTGGCGAGTCATTGACTATTAAT
>JBDHXE010000102.1:0-8590 GCA_039810525.1 Chlorobiota bacterium
ATAGGTATTGTTTTGCCTGTCGCTTCACTTTTATATTCATCTTTTAAAACGACAAATTTGGAGGCAGTAGCTGCCATAAGATATGTTGTAATTTTATGTTTTTTGTCATTCCATACAAATGTAATATTATTAGAATTAACACCTTGTTCTATTAATGTATCTTCTAATATTCCGTTAGATACTGCTACATATCCTTCTGGTACTTTGACTGATATTTTAGCAAAGGCTTTATCATTAGGTATATCATTACATGGCATCCAATATCTTGCTAGTTCAGGCTCTGAGAATGTAGCAGCTAATTTTTCGTAGTTATAATATTCATTATTTCCAAACTTCACTTTACCTTTTGGATAAAGATAAAATCCATTATCTATTTCATCTGAATTATGGTAATATATAATTACTGAATATGGTTTTAACATTTGCAAATTATTTTGAAATACAATTGTTAGTTCGCCATTATTGAGACTATAATCTACTATTGTATTATTAAGCACAGAGATACTATCTATTACTAAATTAACGGCATTCAATTTAATTGATTTAGATTGATTAAGTAATTGAAATGTAATTTTTTGAATACCGTGGTAAATTTTATTCTCAAGTAATGTATCAGCTCCAGATAATACACTTGTCCAATCAAGGAACAAATCATAATTTAAAACATCTAAATTACTATCAAGTGCGCTGTTCAATAAGTGCTCATCTGATTTGTTTAGGGACTTATTATAATGACTACAAGCAGGGATATTATTTTTACAAATTTTATACTCATCATTTAATAAGTATTCTGGTAATTCTGCATAGACTTGGCTGAATAGCATAAGGGTAAGCATCAAGTAAAGACTTTTCATATTGGCATCCTAATTAAATATTATAATATCTATTATTTTGTAAAAATAAGGATAATTTTAGAATAATTTAATTATTTAAAATAGGAATAAAATAGCAATACCTGACACAGCTATAATTGAACCAATCAATGAAATAGTGCTAATTTTCTCTTTATAAAAGTATTTTGAAATAGGTATTATCATAATTGGAATGGTGGACATAAGTGTAGCAGCTATACCTACACTAGTATGCTCTAATGCTACGAAACTTAGAGTAATACCAAGATAGGGCCCAATAAAAGCACCTAATGCAACTAATTTAAGTGATTTTTTATCTTTCAAATAGAATTTAACGGGATTTTTGTATCTACCGAAACTCATAGAAATTAATATCATAATAATTGCGGCAGTGCTAATACGAATAAGTGTAGCAGCAAAACAATGCAACTCTCCGTATTGAAAAGCCATTTTGGCAATTACTAAACCTACCCCCTGCCCTACAGCAGACATTAGTCCCCAAAATAGCCCTTTTGAATTAAATTGAAATTGATTAGTATTAATTTTCTTTTCAAAAGCTACTAAAGCTACTCCACATATAGTTATAATAATCCCAATGATAGTATTAAGCCCTAATGATTCTCCTAAAATTAAGTAGCTAAAAATAGCTGCAATCCCCGGATTCGTAGAATATAAAAGCATTGTATATCTGGGGCCAATTTCGGAAAATGAATTAAATAATGAAGTATCTCCAATAATAAGTCCTGTAATACCAGATAATGCTAATAAAATAATTTGCTGAGGATTTAGAAATATATTGATTTGTAATATAATTATAGTGATAACTAAATATAAAATAGCCATAAGCATTCTATCAATATTAAGCTGAATAGAGCCAATCCTAATAGAAGCAGCAGTAAAAATAATAGAAGAATTAGTCCAAAGAAAAGCAGTAAATAACGCTGACAACTCACCAAAAAAAATCATATATTATAGTCTCCCCTCCCACCCTATCCACTTGTTAGAATTTCTTGCGGGGTATATTTCTTTTCATTCCCCAAAACAACCACCCCCAACGAATGCGTAATTAGACATAGAGCAAATATAATAAATAAAAATATTAGAATCTAATAATTAATATTTGGCAAAGTAAAAAAAATCAAGTATTTTTGTAAACTATATTTGTTATAATGGATTAATTAATGGAGATTTAGGTGGAACCATCTGCTAAGTTCACAAAATCTTACAGAAAAGAAGATGTTCAAAGAAAATGGTGGGTAATAGATGCCGCTGAAATGACAGTAGGCCGCTTATCTACACAAGTAGCAACTCTTCTGCGTGGGAAACATAAAGCAATATTCACACCCCATGTGGATACTGGAGATTTTGTAATCGTGATTAATGCCGATAAAGTAATTATGGAAGGCAAAAGAGTAGAGATGAAAGAATATTTCAGTCACTCTGGCTATCCGGGCGGTGTTAAAATAGAAAAGTTTAAAGATTTGTTAGCAACAAATCCTGCTAAAATTATCGAGCATTCTGTGAAGGGTATGTTGCCCAAAAATAGATTGGGTAGACAAATTGTGAAAAAATTGAAAGTATATGCTGGTGGTGAACACCCTCATATAGCTCAGCAACCTGAAAGTTATAATTTACAATATAAATAATTAAATTGAGGAATTAATGAAAACATACTCAGCAACTGGAAGAAGAAAAACATCTATTGCACAAGTTAGATTGTTATCTCCTGGTACAGGTAAGTTCCTTGTAAATAATCGAGAGCTTGAAAACTATTTCCCCGTAGAATTAAATAGAAATGAAGCAGCACGCCCACTTACAACTGTAGAAATGTTTGGTAAATTTGATGTATCAGTTAGTGTATGTGGTGGTGGATACAATGGCCAGACAGGTGCAATCCAACTTGGTATAGCAAGAGCTCTGGTAGAATTTGATGAAGAATTAAAATCAAAATTACGTCAAGGTGGTTTTTTAACTCGTGACCCAAGAATGGTAGAGCGTAAGAAATACGGACAAAAGAAAGCTCGTAAACGCTTCCAATTCTCTAAACGTTAATCGAAGAATAGAAATTATACAAACGATATATTTTTTCGGTTTTTTTTATTTTTTTTAATTAATCATGCAATTGGACTTGTTACGTGTGGCAATGCTTCGTATCAAGGTGGAAAATTGCAGATGTACAACATTTAAATATTTGGAGTTTTTTATTATGGAACTTAAAGTTTCCTTAGAAGCACTTCTAGAATCTGGCGCTCATTTCGGCCATTTAACACGCCGTTGGAACCCTAAAATGGGTCAATATATATTTATGGAACGCAACGGTATCCATATAATTGATCTACGTAAAACACAAGTACTATTAGATATTGCTAGACAAGCTGCTGGCGAAATAACTGCTACAGGCAGACATATATTATTAGTAGGTACCAAGCCACAAGCTAAACAAGCTATTGAAGAGCAAGCTACAAGAGCTGGCATTAACTATGTGTGCGAAAGATGGCTTGGAGGTATGCTTACTAACTTTTCTACTATTAGAAAAAGTATAAAAAGATTGAATGCTATTGATAAGATGGAAGTCGATGGTACTTTCGAAAAGATTACTAAAAAGGAAAGATTATTAGTAAATAGAGAAAGAGAACGTTTACGTAAAGTATTCGGTGGTATTGAGACAATGACACGCCTACCGGGTGCGATATTTGTAGTAGATATTAAAAAAGAACATTTAGCTATTAAAGAAGCAAAATTATTAGGAATACCTGTAATTGCTATTGTAGATACTAATACAGATCCTGATCTGATTGATTTCCCTATCCCTGCTAATGACGATTCTGTTAAAACAATTGAATTAATTACTAAAGTAATGGCTGATGCTATTATGGAAGGTAATGCAATATCAAAAACTAGAATGGCTGAATTAGGTGCTGAAGGCGAACGTTTGGATAAAGAAGGCGAATTCGAAGCTGATGATGATAAGAATAAAAGACGTATGCGTGAGAGAAGACCAAGAAGAAATGACAATAAACGCCCTAATGCTCCCCATTTTGATAAAAAAGAAGCAACTAACGAAGATCAAACAGCTACTGCAGTTGTAAATAGCTCTGAAGTAGCAAATAATTAATAAAATAAATTGTAATATATTAATAGAGAAAAAATAATATGGCTGATATTAGTCCTTCACAAGTTAAAGAGTTAAGAGATAAGACCGGTGCTGGTATGGCTGATTGCAAAAAAGCTCTTGTAGAATCAGATGGAGATATGAATACTGCAATCGAAATACTTAGAAAGAAAGGTGCAGCATCTGCTGCAAAAAGAGCTGATAAAGAAGCGAATGAAGGAGTTATCTCTTCAAAGATTTCTGATGATAAAAAAATAGCTTCTTTGGTAGAAATAGTATGCGAAACTGACTTCGTTGCTCGTAATTCAGAGTTTGATACCTTTGTAAATAGCGTAGCAGATGCAATCTTAGCAAACGATGTAAGCACTGTAGAAGATGTATTAAATTTATCAATTGGTAATGATACTATCCAAGGTGTTTATAACGAAATTTTAGCGAAATTTAGCGAAAGAATTGAAATTCGTAGATTTGTAAGATTAACTAGCAATGGTACTATCGCAAGTTATATCCATGCAGGTAACAAGTTAGGCGTAATGTTAGAAATTAATGCTCCTAATTTAAATGATGAAGCATATAGTTTGCTTAAAGATATTACTATGCAAGTAGCAGCTATGAATCCACAATTCATTTCAAGAGAATATGTAGATAATACTACTTTAGAAAAGGAAGTTGAAATATACAAACAACAGGCAATCGAATCAGGCAAAAAAGCCGATATTGCTGAGAAGATAGCTCAAGGTAGATTAGAAAAATTCTATACAGAGAACTGTCTTGTAGAGCAAACATTTGTAAAAGATCCTTCAATTACTATTAGTGATGTATTAAAGAAAATTTCTGAATTGACTGGTGTTGAAGTTATTATTACTAAAATGTTAAGATTCGCTCTTGGTGAATCTCAATCATAAAATACAATGATAAGTTATAGAAGAATATTATTAAAACTTAGTGGTGAAGCTTTGATGGGCGATAGGCAATTTGGAATTGATCCTATTGTCCTCAAAACTTTTGCTAACGAAGTTGCCGAGGTATATAATTTAGGTGTTCAAATAGGCATTGTATTAGGTGGTGGTAATATTTTCCGAGGTATTCAATCTGCCGCTCATGGTATTGATAAGGTATCGGGTGATCAAATGGGTATGTTGGCTACTGTTATTAATTCTATTGCTTTTCAGAATGCTCTCGAAGATTGTGGTGTACATACTAGATTGCAAACTGCTATTAAAATGGAACAGATAGCAGAACCGCTAATTAGAAGAAGAGCAATTAGGCATCTCGAAAAAAACAGAGTAGTACTATTTGGAGCTGGTACAGGCAATCCTTATTTTACTACTGATACTGCGGCTGTACTTAGAGCAATAGAAATAGAAGCTCAAGTAATTATTAAGGCTACTAAGGTAGATGGTGTATATGATTGCGACCCAGAAAAGAATCCTGCAGCTATAAAGTATGATGAGTTAAATTATAGAACTGTCATTGAAAAGGATTTAAGAGTGATGGATCAGACTGCCATTACTTTGTGTGCTGAAAATAAATTACCTATTTCTGTGATTAATATTAATGAAAGAGGTAATTTGAAGAGATTAATTACTGGTGAGCAAATCGGTACTTTTATCAGATAAGTTAATTTTAAGGAAGCTAAATATGTCAAATCAAGAAATCTATAAAAATACTAAAGAACAAATGAGTAAATCGGTTGAGGCTTTCAAAGTTCAATTGTCAAAAGTTAGAACTGGAAGAGCTTCGGCTGGTCTAATTGATGGTGTAAATGTTGATTATTATGGAGCAGCTACTCCTGTAAATCAAGTGGGCAGTGTTTCTATCCCTGATGCAAGAACTATAATGATTCAGCCTTTTGACCGCTCTATAATCAATGATATTGAAAAAGCTATTAGAGCTGCAGATCTTGGGTTTAATCCACAAAATGATGGTACTGTAATTAGAATACCTGTGCCACCATTGACTGAAGAACGTAGAAAAGAATTTGTAAAAATGTGCAAGAAATATGCAGAAGATTTTAAAGTAGCAGTAAGAAATGTAAGACGTGATAGTATTGATGAAGTAAAAAAAATGGAAAAAGATAAGCTTATCAATGAAGATGATAGAAAGCGTGCAGAAGATGAAGTACAAAAAATAACAGATGAATTTGTAAAAAATATAGATACTATTTTAACTGCCAAAGAAAAAGAATTAATGGATGAATAATTAATATTTATTAATTTTGTTAAAGAGATATTAAATCATTTAATATCTCTTTTTTTTCTTTATATCTCTATAATATAATGATTATCAGGGGCGTTTAAGGTTGCATTATAAATTTTATTAATTAATTCTCTATAATTATTATCATTTATAAAATTAAATATGTTTAAAACTCTCTCCTGTAAGTGATTATTTGGATATACATATTTATTGCTTTTCATCAATCTATTAAATTTTGTTTCATTCTTTTTCTTTAGTTGTGATTGAGTTTTTTTCTTTAAATTAATCAATAGTTCTATTGATTTATTAATGGTTATGTCTAAATTAGTAGATAATGATTTATCTATATCTATGATAGAATCACTTACATTATGGTATAATTTATTTATTTCGCTTTCTATATTGCTAAATGATTCTTCTAATTTATTATCAATTAACTCATCAGCTATTTCTTTTTCAAGTTCCTTATAATTCTTCATTAAATCAATTAATTCGATATTTTCTTTTTCTAAATTTCTAATTATAAACTGATTAATGAGAGTAAAGCTGTGTCTTGCTTCTATAATAGGTATATCTAAACTATAATAATTATAAATCTGAGCTGTTTGGGCTAAATATGCTATTTCACCAGCTCCACCAACGTAAGCAGCCGTTGGCATAAAATAATCTTGTAAGATAGGTCTAAGCAATACTTTTGGCGAAAATACTATATCTTTAATATTTATCAGTTCTTCTATTTGTTCATAAGTATAAATTTGCTCGCCTATTTTATAGTTGTTATCTATTATTTCAATTTTATTTCTTAGCCCATCTTTGCAATAGAAAAAGTTAATATCTGAAGCATCAGCTTGTATTTTATAATTATATTCAGAAAGTTTATCATTTGTTTTAGAAACTAAATCTCGAATTTTATTAGGATTTAATATATCACCTTTAATTATATCATTAAATATATAGTTTTTATATACTTCCGAAGATTTAACAAATAATAAGCCGTATTCATTAGTAAAGGTATTTATAGAGGCTATAAAATTATCAGCTAATAATTTATAATTATTAGTTATGTTATTGATTATTTCATTTATTACTGAATTTTCGTGCGAAATATCATTGATAATTTTCGATTGAATTGGAGCAATAGAATCATCGATATTAATAGAAGAGAATAGTCTTTTATTCAAATTTTGTAATTGTAAATCTTCTATTTGATATTCTTTATATATATAATGGTAATGATTAATTTCATCTATATCATCATCGCTATCTTCTACCCAAAAGAGTGGTACAAAATCATATTCAGGATACTCATTTTTATATTTTTGGCAATAAGAAATAGCGCTTATAGCTTTGTATAAGTTATAAAGTGGACCTCCGTAAATACTTGGTTGCTGTCCTGTAACTATTACTAATGTTTTATCTTTAGTTAATAAATTGTAGTTAGTTTCTTGAATATCATTAAATGAAAAGTTATTGCTATTTTTAATAGTATTTAGTAATTGTTTTTTAAATTGCTCGGTTTGTTGTATTCTTCTATTGAACAATACTTTTTTATCTGATATAAAATTAGAAGGGAGAAATTCTTTTAAATTAGCACTATTTTCTAAAAAATCTAAGAATAATTTGGAATAGTAAGGTATATTATTAAAACTTATTTTCATAATTAAATTAATTTAGACGAATTTTATTATGATTGATTATTAAAAATGAAAAAGGTGGCTTTAATTTACCACCTTTTGATAAGTCATTATAACGTTATATATTATCTAACTACATTCATCATTTTTGTAACTTTCTTTCCATTAGCTGTCAAAGTAACATAGTAAACGCCAGTAGATAAATTATTAGTATCAAAACTTAATCCAGATATACCTGGTGTAGCTAAAGAATAATTACGAACTGTCTTCACTAATTCACCCATTGAATTGAAAACTTCAATCTTTACATAAGCATTGTTGGCAATATCGTAAGATAGTGAAGCATTGCTTGTTACTGGATTAGGATAAATAGTAAAAGAGTTGATTTCTGTATTAATTTGATTTTCTACTGAGGTAGTGCCATTAGCACCTTTTGGCACTTGAATAGTACTATTACTTATATTCTCACCTTTGGTAGCGTCGAATGTAGAGTATAAAATCATAGTTGGCATTGCTTGCTGTATTATAAAATTCTGTACAAAGTAAGGGTATTTATTAATTACTCTTTGGTTAGCTGGATTAGTATATTCAGTGGTAACATGCTCAATAATTGGGACTTCGGATAAACTTGGTATAATATCAGGTATCCAAGTAAGATGATTCATCCATAAATCATCTGTAATATTAGCAGGTGATGACCATCCGTTTTTGTCATCAACATCGCGATAAGTTACCCATATATCTGTAGTTAATGTAGAATCAACTTGTACATTGCCACCACAAAGAGTCATTAC
>JBDHXE010000103.1:0-8567 GCA_039810525.1 Chlorobiota bacterium
CCAAATGGCACTACTGCAATTTTTCTATCAGAGTCAGAAATGTAATTTAATGAATAACCTACAGTATCACCTTTCGTAATATTATTGATATTTATTATTTTTGATTTTAAGGTTAATATTGGCTTTAGGCTTAATTTATGAGCCATTTCTGGATAATCCAAATATCCATAAAGACCTATACCACATCTTGCCATATTATATTTATTATTTGGGAAATTAAGTGCACCAGCACTATTAAGAGAATGGATCTTTTTGAAGTGATAATTATTCTTTTTTAATTCTAGTATTGTATCATCAAATTGTTTTAATTGAAAATTAGCAAAAGTTTTATCTTCTAATTCAGAACTTGCTAAATGGGTCATAATTCCAATCATTTCTATTCCATTATACTTAGATACTTCATTCATAAATTTAAGTGCATCTTTTGGACTAATACCATCTCTATTCATACCCGTATTAATAAAAAGGTGAGTTCTAATCCTAATACCTCTTTTTAAAGCAAGGTTTGATAGTTTATTAGCAATCTGTAAATCCATAACTGAGGCTTGCAAATTATAAGCTACATATAGCTCTGCGTCATAATCTGTGCCTGGAATTAATACGAAAATATCACCTGTATCCCCAGAGTTACGTAGCTTTACTGCTTCATCAGCAAAAGCTACACCTATTAATTCAGTGTTTTCATTTCTTAATAATTTGGTGATCTCTACTATACCATGACCATAAGCATCTGCTTTTACAACTGGCATTATTTCCATATTTCCACCAATTCTTTTGAATTGATTTAGATTGTGTATTAAATTTTTTATACTAATCTCTGCTATTGTTGAACGCAATTTTAACCGATATTATAATGAAACATTTTACAAACTTATGTAGTATTTTTCAAAAATGTTGTATTTTATAACTCTATTTTAATAAAATGTGAAAAAAATAATGAAATTTTGTGTTTTAATTTTAATAAGTATAGCCTTTATTAGTTGTTCTTCTGTGAAAGAGTGCACAGAAAACAAAGAAACTGGTAATTTAGGAATGGTATTTAATACCGAAAATGATGAATATGCACCATTGTATTATAATGGAAAATTATATTTTACAGCATTGAATTTAAAAAATCCTTCAATTGTCCGTATTTTTTATTCTAGTATAATAAACGATTCATTGCAGCCACCTACTTATGATAACAATTTACCTATATATCAATATCAAAATGGAGGATTACCAACTTTTTACACAAAAGATGGCAAAGAGTATTTAATTTTTGCAGCGATGAACAATACTGCCAAAAGAATAAATAGCGGTTTATATATATCTGAGAAGATAGAAGGTAAATGGGATACACCTAAATTATTACCTAATACTATCAATACTGATGCATACGAATCGTACCCAGCTATTAGTAGTGATGGAAAATATTTGTTTTTTGTCTCTGACAGAGAAGGAGGTGTCGGGAAATTGGATATTTATTATTCAATTTTTGAGAATAATCAATGGTCGATTGCTCAAAATGCTGGTCCATTAATTAATTCGATAGAAGATGAATTAGCTCCAACGATTACTAATTTAAATGAGCTTTATTTTGCTTCAAATAGAGATGGTGGTTTTGGAGGATTTGATATATATAAGGCTACATTTGATAACAATGTATTTACTTCGGCGAATTTATTAAAATACCCTATTAATAGCAAATATGATGATATTGGATGTGCTTTGATTGATAATAGTATTGTTTTATCATCTAATCGAGCTGGTGGATGTGGCGGTAAAGATTTATATCAATTTACAATGTGCAAACCAATAATATACCAAGGCAACATTATTGCAAAATCTTCAGAGCAACCTCTTGATGGAAAAGCTTTGCTATTAGACCGTGATAAAAATATATTATCCGAACAAATTGTACCAAATAGTGGCATATTTACTTTTGCATTAAAACCAAATACACAATACTATATTAGGTATTTCAATGCTTGCCTACCAAATTATGTTCCAGAGCAAAAGATTAATTCAGTATGTTCCGATAGTATGATAATAAAACTTACATCTAACTATATATTACCGAGCAACATACAAAGTTTCGATTTCAAAGACTACAAGATACCATTTTTTGTAACTGGATATTATTATCCTAATACAGTAGACAACTTACAGGCATTGAGATTGAAATTTTCTTATAATATTATTGGTAAAAAAGAAAATACAAGATATATTGAGAACCCGGGTAATATATACGACGGATATGCTATACAAGTAGAAGATGCACTAAATCAAGTAATTTCATATATTGTTGGAATATTGGACAATGTAAAAGAAGACTGCTTAGAGAAACATACAAATTTTAAAATTAAAATTACAGGTTTTGCGGATTCGAGGCCTATTTCAAAAAATTCAATTTACAATGATGAGACCATTAATGATAATAAACTTGGTATTAATGTAAATGATGGTGATAATATCGATAATCTTTTATTATCTAAATTAAGAGCGTATTTTACATACAAATATATAAATTCAAAATTACAAAATATTTCAAATTATAGTAAATTTAAAGATAAAATCAATTGGGTAATTATTGGCAAAGGTGTTGCTGATGATGAAGTAGAACAAGCGCTACAGCGTAAGGTTAGTATAGAAATTGGAGCCGATGATTAATCCTATCTCTTAAAAAATTAACTAATTCTAATTATTTGACTAATTTTTCATAAATTTGTAATTTAATTTTTGTATGAATGATGAAACTTATAAATGTAGTTGGTGCAAGACCAAATTTTATGAAAATAGCACCATTGATGAGCGAATTAAATTCTCATAAAGATATAGAAACTATTCTTTTGCATACAGGGCAACATTATGATGAGAAAATGTCTAATCTCTTTTTTGAAGAATTGGGTATTCCAAAGCCAAATATCAACTTAGGAATTGGTTCCAATTCTCAAGCTAAACAAGTAGCTAGCATAATGGAAAAATTCGATGATGTGACTGATAGTATCAAACCTGATGCTATATTAGTTGTTGGTGATGTAAATTCGACCATGGCTTGTAGTCTAGTAGCAGTAAAAAAAGGAATTAAGATTATTCATCTTGAAGCTGGACTTCGAAGTTTCGATAGAACTATGCCCGAAGAAATCAATAGAATAGTAACAGATTCAATTGCTGACCTCTTATTTGTTCCTTCAAGAGATGCTATAGATAATTTAAAGAAAGAAGGAATTGATGAATCTAAAATATTTTTAGTAGGGAATATTATGATAGATACTTTGTTCCATTTTATGGATAAGATAGATAATTCCAAAATTCTGAATGATTATAATTTAGGTAACAAAGGTTTTGGCTTAGTTACTCTACACCGACCATCAAATGTTGATGATCCAGTTATTTTAGAGAATATTATTAAATCATTAGTAGATATAAGCAATGACATTAGATTGATTTTCCCAATACATCCACGTACAAGAAAAAATATACAGACATTTGGACTAACACATCTTTTGAATTCTAATAACTTAATATTGACTGAACCACTTGGATATTTGGATTTTCAAAAACTGATGGTAAACTCTAAATTTGTAATTACAGATAGTGGAGGAGTACAAGAAGAGACTACTGCTCTTAAAATCCCTTGTATTACGATGAGAGAAAATACAGAAAGACCTATTACTGCTATTGAAGGGACTAATGAAGTAATTGGCAGAAATACATATAAAATGAAGGAATTAGCTAATGACGCCATTAATGGAATATGGAAAGATTCCATAATACCACAATATTGGGATGGCAAAACAGCCAAAAGAGTTGTTAAAACAATAAAATCTCACTTTGGATTAATATGATAATACTCGATATATTGGAACTGAATATACCAGATATTAAAATAATAAAATATAAAAAATTTTCTGACTCAAGAGGTTATTTTTCTGAAATTTTAAGATTTAGTGATATAGACAATCATGAAAAATGTGATTTTTTGAAAAATGAAAAATTTAATCAATTTAATGAGGCATATTCATTAGCAAATACTTTTAGAGGATTGCATTTCCAGTGGAACCCATTTATGGGAAAATTGGTTAGATGTATTAGAGGTACTCTTTTCGACTTAGCATTAGATATCAGAATCAATTCGCCTTATTTTGGTAAAATTGTTGCTTATAAATTAGACAATAAAAAAGAATATGGTGAATGGATATGGCTACCTCCAGGTTTTGCTCATGGTGTATATTTACCGGAGGATACAACAATTGAATATTTCTGCACAGGTCAATGGAATAGCAATTGCGAAATAGCTATATCTCCATTTGATAAGGATATAGATTGGTCAATTAACAACAATAATATAAATTCAATAATTAGTAATGCTCTGATATCTAATAATTTACTGATTACTGATAAAGATAGATACGGGTTAAAACTAAGGGAGTGGTCATCTTCAAGTAATGCTCAAAATTTTGAATACGGAAAAATTAAAAATGAATAAAAAAGGTATAATATTAGCTGGCGGTAAAGGTTCACGTCTTTATCCAATGACATCTCTTTTTAGTAAACAACTCCAACATGTATATGATAAACCAATGATTTATTATCCATTATCCACTTTGATGTTGGGGGGTATCAAAGATATATTAATAATATCAACCCCAGAAGATACTCCAAACTATAAGAGACTATTAGGTGATGGATCTAATTGGGGGATTAATCTTAATTATATAGTTCAAAATAGTCCAGATGGGCTTCCTCAAGCTTTTATATTAGGAAAAGAATTTATTGGTAATTCTGAAGTTTGTTTGATTTTGGGTGATAATCTCTTTTATGGAAAATTAGATTTTTTTAGGAATGGATTGCAAAATAATGCTGGAGCTACTATTTTTGCGTATAAGGTGGACAATCCAAATGCTTATGGTGTAGTAGAATTTGATAAAAATATGAGTGTAGTAAGTATCGAAGAGAAACCTATTAACCCTAAATCCAATTTTGCTATTCCGGGGCTTTATATATTTGATAATAAAGTAATTGATTTTGCAAGCGAACTTAAACCAAGCAAAAGAGGAGAGTTAGAAATTATTGATTTGCATCTAAAATATAAAGAATTGAATAGTCTAAAAGTAGAGATTATAGGTCGTGGAGTAGCTTGGCTTGATACAGGTACACCAGATAGTTTATTAGAAGCTGCCAATTTTATTCATGCTATAGAAAAAAGGCAAGGGAAAAAAATAGCTTGCTTAGAAGAAATTGCCTTTCTAATGAAATATATTAGTTTAGATGAATATTTTAAAAATGTAGACCAATTACCCAATTGTGATTATAAAAATTATTGTATGAAAGTTATTAAGGATTATATTTAATGAAAATACTAGTAACGGGTGGGGCTGGATTTATAGGAAGTGCTTTTGTAAAAATTGCTAAAGAGAGAGATTATGAAATAGCAGTCGTTGATAAATTGACATATGCTGGAGATCTAAGAAGGTTAGAAGCTATCAAAGATTTGAAATTTTATCAATCAGATATAATAGATAGAAATGCCATCAAAAAAATATTTGAGATTGAAAAGCCAAATTATGTAGTTCATTGGGCTGCCGAAACACATGTAGATAAAAGTATTATAGATGCTACTCCTTTTCTTACTACGAATGTAATTGGAACACAAGTATTACTTGATATTTCTAAAGAATTTAATATAAAAAAATTTATAAATATTGCTACTGATGAAGTTTATGGCGAATTAGATTCAGAAGGTGAATTTTTTGAAGATACTCCTTTAAAACCTAATTCACCATATTCAGTGAGTAAAACAGCACAAGATATGCTTGGTAGGGCATATATGAGGACTTACGGTTTACCAGTTATTACTTGCCGACCATCTAATAACTATGGTCCGTGGCAATATCCAGAGAAATTCCTCCCAGTAATTATATACAAAGCTCATAAAAATGATAAAATTCCTGTATATGGACAAGGATTGAATGTAAGAGAATGGATGTTTGTAGATGATAATGCAAACGCAGTTCTTCAAATTATGGAGAAGGGAAAATTAGGGGAAGTTTATAACATAGGTAGTGGCTTTGAAATGCAAAATTTAGATGTTGTAAGACTTGTTTTAAATATATTAAACAAATCTGATGAATTAATAGAGTTTGTAGCTGATAGACCAGGGCACGATTTTAGATATGCATTAAATACTAATAAAATTACTTCTGAGATTGGTTGGAAAGCAGAAACTAATGTTATTAATGGCTTTTCTAAAACAATAGAATGGTATATCAATCATATCAATTGGATTGAAACAAAACTTAATGACTTACAAGAATTATGGAAGAAAGTTTATTTAAAATGAGAATATTAATTTTCGGTGCTAAAGGGCAATTAGGAAGAGAATTTTGTCATTATTTTAACAATATTAAAGTAAATTATAAAGCATATAATATAAGTAACTGCAATATAAGTAATTATAGACAAATAGAAAGTGCAATTATTGATTTTATGCCCAATATAATAATCAATTGTTCAGCTTATAATTTGGTCGATGTTGCTGAAACTAATACCTACGAAGCTTATTATACAAATGCAATTGGCCCTACTCATTTAGCAATTCTATGTAATAAATATAATTGTAAGTTAGTGCATTATAGTACTGATTATGTATTTGATGGCTCAAAAGAAGATTTTTATGATGAAAAAGATACTCCTAATCCATTGAATATTTATGGTTTTTCTAAATTATTAGGCGAGAATCAAGTCAAACTTATTAGTGATGACTATTTGATATTTAGATTGAGTTGGGTCTATGGCGAAGGATCACCAAACACATTTCTAAGTAAATTAAAACAGTGGTCACTCAATACTCGATCTCTAAAGATAGTTGATGATGAAATTTCTATACCAACATCTGTAAGAACAATAGTAAAAATAACCATGGAATCAATTAAACATAATTTAACTGGACTATACCATCTAACTAATTCTGGGAAAGCAAGTAGATGGGAGTGGGCTACACTATTAAATAATATAGCTAATTTGAATCTAGAGATAAGTAGAGCAAAGTCTGCTGATTTTAATTTACCAGCTAAAAGACCATTATTTTCTGCAATGTCTAATCAAAACATATCTGATATATTAAAAATTAATATTGCTGATTGGCAAATTGAGTTAGTTGATTATTATAAATCATTGTAAAAAAAATCATTCTATTGTTTAATAGAATGATTTTATGATATATTAAAACGATAAAAATCAATTTTACGCTCTAATCCTCAACTTTTGCTCTCATAATATCCCATACGAAATACCCAATAAGGGCAATAAAAGCAATTAATGCAGTGATTTCTGCTCCAACAGAACCTTCATCCCAAACATTTAAATTAAGATTGATTGAAGCCCAGCCCATATTATTAATAAACATTATTAGAGCTCCCAGCACTCCAAACAAAGCCGCTCCTGCTATAAATCCAGATGCGATAAGAGTTCCTCTTTGGGAGCGTGCTTCCGATAGTTTATTATTCTTAGTGCTTTTCTTAACAAAGTGTGCTATCAGACCTCCAACTATTAATGGAGTATTCAAATCTAATGGAATAAACATACCTAAAGCAAATGCAAGTGGTGAAATCCCTATCCAATTAACTAATACAGCTATTATTGCACCTATGATAAATAACATCCAATGTATCTGAGCTCCGGGCAACATAAGAGGTTCAATGACAGCAGCCATAGCATTAGCTTGAGGTGCTACTAATGGGTCTGGAAATTGTGGTGATTTTACAAAGCCATACGCTTGGCTTAGAATATATATTACTAAACCAACGGTAGCGGCAGATAATAATGTGCCCAAAAATTTCCATCTTTCCTGTTTAATAGGTGTGCTACCTAACCAATACCCAACTTTTAAATCGGTAATAAAGCCTCCAGCCATTGATAATGCTGTACAGACTATACCACCTATAACTAAAGCACTTACCATACCTTGTGGTCCACTCAGTCCAGCTTGCACAAGCACTATAGAAGAAACGATTAATGTCATTAAAGTCATACCAGAAACAGGATTGCTACCTACTATAGCAATAGCATTAGCAGCAACAGTGGTGAATAAAAATGAAATGACAACGAGAGTTACAAGTGCTATAATAGCTTGAGTAAAAGTGATATTAACACCAGTAATCAAAAATATGAAAATTGCAATTATAGTTAGTAAACTTAACATAATAACAAAACTCATTTTAAGATCTTTTTGAGTTCTTACTTCTTCTTCACTCTTAGCATCTTGTGAACCAAAAATACCAGCAACAGCTAATTTGAATGCTGCTACTATTACACCAGATGATTTAATAATACCTATTATGCCAGCCATCGCAATAGCACCTACTCCTATTGGCCGAACAAATTGTCTGAAAATATCATCAGCAGACATTACAGCAAAAATATTAGCTCCACCTTGACTTGCGTTAATATCACCAATAGAATTAATAAGGGGAATTAATACTATCCATGAAAGCAATGAGCCTACTGTAATGATTGTAGAAAATTTTAATCCTACTAAATATCCAAAGCTAAAAATTAGAGAGCTAACATTAAATTTTAATATT
>JBDHXE010000104.1:0-8531 GCA_039810525.1 Chlorobiota bacterium
TCGGTAATTCCATCTGTATAAATAGCCATTATATCGCCTTTTCGCATTATTATATTTTCTACATTAAATCTTTGGTGTCTTACTATACCCAATAAGCCGCCTGTTTGCTCTAGCATAGTAATTTTGTCTTTGTCTCTTCTATAATGAATAGGTGCACAGTGGCCAGCATTCGCATATAAGACCAATCTATTGCTTGTCAAAGAGAGTTCGCAGTAAAACATAGTAACCAATCTTTCGTATGGGAAAGTATCATATATCAAAGTATTTAATCTGGAAAAGAGTAGTGATATTTTGGGAGAAAAAGAGCGAGCCATTCTAATTGCTCCAGATACGAATAAAGACTGTATCGCAGCAGGCAGTCCTTTGCTAGCGGCATCGCTAACTACTATTCCTATTCGTTCTTCTTCGTCATCCATATTTTTTAAGTAATCGAAATAATCGCCACCTACATCGCTATCTGGAATACATACTCCATAAATTTTGTAGTCGTGAAATTCTAAGTAGTGCTCAGGTAGCAAATTGCGCTGTATTTCTGAGGCTTTTACCAAGTCTCGTCTTATTCGCTTTTGCTCTTCAGCGTTAGTAAGCCCTCTAATAGTAGCAGTAGCAACACTCGATATTATAGATAGAGTCTCATAAAACGATTCTAACATTTCATTGGCATTAAAACCGAGTAAGTATTTAAAGTATTTCCCATTTTGTGTTTTAATTATATCTCCTATTCCAGTAATTGAATATAGGAGAATCCCAGAGGATACCAATACAGGATCGTGCTCTGTGCTTAGCGAAGTTCTCTTTTCGTGCAATTCTGATACTATGGGCTGGTCTTCAATTTTGAATGTATAATGCTCTGGCACAGTCTTTACTTTGCCATATTGATATATCAACGAATAGCTTTTGTAATCAAGGTTTATTTCCCATATTCTACCTCCAATAATATCAAAAGGTGTTTCATCAATTATTTCTACTACTAATGATTTTAAAAAATCTATTTCACTTTTAAATTTACCAAGAGCTATTTTCTCTACTATTTTGTAAACATCTCTTTGGTTAAATTGAGTAATATTTGTATCCATTTGTTAATTAGCATTAATTAAATAATCCGGATTGCTCCATTGCATTAACGATGGCTTTCATATTATGTTTTGTAATAGTCATCAGTGGCAATCTAAGATTATTCTCAATTAAACCCATTTTACTTAATATTGCTTTGGCGGGTGTAGGGTTAGATTCAATAAAATTAATTTTCATCAATTCGAGCAATTGATAGTGTAGCTCACGAGCTTCTTTATATTTATTTTTAATTGCAAAATTAACTAATTGTACAAATTGCTTAGGCAAATAATTAGAGATTACAGAAATCACGCCTTTAGCACCTAATGCTATCATTGGCAATGTAAGTACATCATCGCCACTCAATACATGGAAGTGAGGAGGTGCATATTTAATAATTTCGCTAATATGTTCGAGATTACCACTTGCTTCTTTGGTTGCTATTATATTAGGACAATCTTCGGCCAATTTGAGCTGAATAGGTGCACTTATACTAATAGTTGATCGCGAAGGCACATTGTATAGTATTATTGGAATATCGCAATTTTCAGCTACTGCTTTGTAATGATTATACAATCCTTCTTGTGTAGGCTTATTATAGTATGGAGCTACAAGCAATGAGGCATCGGCTCCATGCTCTTTGGCTAATAATGTAAAATCAATAGTATCGGCAGTATTGTTAGAGCCTGTGCCTGCTATTACGGGTACTCTACCTTTGACATATTCAATGGCTGTAATTATCAGAGATAGCTTTTCTTTTAGACTCATTGTAGCGGCTTCGCCTGTAGAGCCACATACCACTATTCCATCTATTCCATTGCTTATTTGGAAGTCTATTAGTTGTTTAAATTTATCATAATCTATGGACAGATCTTTTTTGAATGGTGTTACAATTGCAGTCATTGTACCTTCAAACATCTTAGCACTCATAATAACTCCTATAATAATTTACATTTAATTTACAAATTCTTTGCAAAATAATAAAAAATAATGGATTAATTTATCAAAATATTAAATTTCTAAATAAAATACACTGCCTTCATTTACTTCGCTTTCAAATCTCACTACATACCCTAATAAGTCAGCATATTCCTTAACTATTGACAAGCCTAACCCAGAGCCTTCGTACGACCGCGAAATAGATAAATCTCCTTGCACAAATCTTTCGAATATTCTATCCTTCACCAAATTACTAATACCTATTCCAGTATCTTTAACATAAATTATTAATTTGCCAGAATTAATATTGAGCCCTACCTCTATACTGCCTTCATTAGTATATTTGATTGCATTGCTAATCAGATGAAATAATATTCTCTCTATCAATTTTTTGTCTGTCTCTACTATAGCATCTTGTTCTGGAATATCAATATTTACTTTATACGTCAATCCTTTTTCCATAATTTTGTCTTCGAATTGGTCAACTATTTCATTGATTCCTATTATTAAATTATAGCTATCAATATATACTGCTAAATTTCCAGAGTCTATATTTGATATTTCGATAATATCTTCTAAGGTAGTAATTAATCTATTGCTACTCGATTTGACCATATCAATATATTCGCCATGTTCTTCATCGCTCAAATCTGGTAATTTGAGCAGATTCATAAAACCAATTATTCCATTCATAGGGGTTCTTATTTCATGGCTAAGGTTTGCCAAAAAAGCCGATTTCAATTTATCGCTATCCTCTGCTTTAGCTTTGGCTTCTACTAATTGTTTTTCGTTATTTACTTTCAAGTGGAGATTTACTAATAATAGAGAAAATACAGTCAATAGCTGCATTTCTATTTCAGATTTTTTATGATAATTTCTTACAAAGTCAAATCCGATAAATCCAATTAGTTCGCCATCATTGATCATTGGTATATTGAATAAACTCTTGATACCCTGCGGCTCTAAAATATTTTTGGTTTCTATATCTTCTATTTTGGCAACGTCTTCTATATATAGCCAACCATTATTGACCAATCCATCGTAGACAAACGTTGTTAATTTAATATTTTGTAATTCATCTTTGTAAGGCTCTATTCCTTCGTTACAATATTCGTAAGTATTATTGCAAATTTTAGTACTACTATCGCAATCGAATATATAAGCTCTATCAGCTTTCACATATTTTGCTAATATTTCAAGTGCATTATATATTTCCTTGTGCATATCTTGTATGTTGAGGTTGATAAATTTCACTGATATCTCTACAAGTAATGCTCTCAAATTATTTTGTATTTCCAGATTTTTCTGAGCTTCTACTCTAGAAGTTATATCTCTTAGTACGCCAAAGACTCTAATATTTGAGCTATCCCCTATATATGTGGTAGTTACTTCTAAGTAATTTATTCTACCATCTTTATCTCTAAATTCTAATTCATATTTGTCTGTGCTATATTTACCAAGTTTTCTTGATTGGTACTTGTCTAATAATACTTTTTTACTTTCTGGTGTAACTACATTGTATATATCAAATCCCGGTGTAGTAATCTCTTCGGCAATATATCCAGCTATATCACAAAAAGCCTCATTCACATATTCGAACCGATTGTTGTTAAGTATATAAATACCATCAAAGGCATTGTTGATAAGAAAGTCGAGCTTATCTTCGGATGATTTAATAATTTCTAGGGCTTTGTTTTTTTCATATTCATTAATCTGTTTTTGAATGAAATTTTTCCTAAGATACTGTTCTATCGAATAAGTAGTTATTATATTCATAATTATAGCAATAGAATAGAAAAATATATATGCGAATATATTGTAATAATTGAAACTTCCGATAGTTGGCATTAGAATACTAATGATTAGTAGGAGCAAAATAGACGCCACAGAAGAATAGAAATATTTCAGAGTTAGCAAATAATATCCCAAGGGTATTGCCGTAAGCATTCCCATTGGATAAATAAAATTATCTGGCTGGTGAAACATCATATTGAGCAGACCAAACCCAGACATCAGATAAAGAACTGCTAATATAAACTGATGGTATTTTTTAAAAATATCTAAGTAAGTAGTAAATAGGCCTATCAAAAATGAACATATTATTACAACTAAATTAAATCCTTGCAAGTAAAGCGTATTGGGGTTACTGTTAAGTAGGATATCAGTTGTATTACCAATTATATATAAGATAATAATCACCACTAAAATTCTACGTATAGATTTTATTGATGTATTGAAGCGATGCTCTAAATACTCATCTTCTTTTTCTTTAGAAAATTCGAGTGTATATCTATTTATATTGTATTTATTTTCTAATTCGTCGCTAAATAAATCAAACATACTTTTTAAATTTAAACTAACTAATTTACAATTATACTACTTTTTTTAATATATAAAATTATTAATTAGATAAAATACAATATTACTTATTGCGAGTGATTCTATCATAATCAAATTATTTTTTAGAGTTTTATCAGTTTTTCTATTCTCTTGTTATATATTACAAAATATACACCGGGTGGTAAATGCGAAATATTAAATTGGTTTTTGCCATCTATCACATTATACTCATTTATCAATATACCGAATATGTTGTAAATTCTAAGTGCTTGAAAAGGAGAATATAGGTTTAATGGATCTATATTGATATTAATATAATCTAATGCAGGATTAGGAGATATTAATGAAATGACGGTATTGGTATTGTAAGAAGATATTTTATTAGAGTCTAACACTTCAATTTCCCATAATGAATATCCATTCCAAGCTACTCTTTTTCTCAAATCAATCTTCAAAAATCGTGATTCTGCATCTAAATTATTAATAATTTCCAGAGAACCTTTTCCATCAGTGGTTTCGTAAATATTTTTCCAAGAGATTGCATCATCGGACACTTGTAGAGCATAGTTTGTAGCATAGGCATATTCCCAATTTAATCTAACGGTAGTAAACTTAGTTTTACTACCAAAATCTATATATATCCATTCGCTATCTGTAAGAGCAGAAGCCCAGCGAGTAGTCTGGTCTCCATCATTGGCTAGTTCTGGATACAAATCAGTGGAATTAGGTTCGACCGATGAAGCAAATATTGCTTTTTTGTAAGCCAAATTATTAGGAAAAGGGTTGGTATCTTCTTCGAATCCCGGAGCTCTGCCTATTATAGTAATTAAATCATTAAAATCTTTATAAGCTATTTTGGTATGATTAAGATTCCAAGTATTAAGAGATACTATTCTGAGAACTTTTTTGATAGTATTGCCAGTTTGGTATTCATTTTCTGTTATTTTGTCTGATATATCGCTCCATACTTGGAATTTAGCACCAAGTATATTAGAACTATTATCTAAAATTCTTTCATTATCAAACGAGCTAAAATTAAGAGTATTCCATTCATTAAATACTTGCTCGTTATTAATATAAGAATTAGATAGAACATAATACATATATTTCACAGAGCAATTCATAATTTTAAAATCGTTATCTATAAAATTATTAATATTGAAGTCATTATCTAACCAATAATCTATTGCTATATTATTAGCAATAAAGGTCTTAGTTTTCTTATTAGAGAGCCCAGTTGTCCAATCGTTACAAATCCTCAATATTTTGCCTTTGGCTCTAACAATTTCATTTGCCCAATTTATCAAGTCGCAATAAGCGTCTTCCGCAATTGCTCCTACACCATATTTATTTTCTGCCCATATTTTGATATGAGGGTAACTAGAATAATCAGTTATATATTCATCTGCCCCAAAGTGCCAATATTTCCCTTTAAATAAATCTAAATACTCATTAATTATATTTTTCAATACTACACGCGCAGTATCTTTAACTATATCTAATAAGGCATCGCCCGCAGTATTGCCATACTTGTCTATTAGCTCTAATTCGGGAAAATGCTTCACAATAGAACTTACATGTGCTGGCATATCAATTTCAGGTATTATTTCTACATAGTATTTTTTAGCTAAATCTTCCAACTCTAAGATTTGCTTTTTGGTGTAGTGGTCTTTAGAAGTTATTTGGGGATATGTTTCGCACTCTAATCTGAATCCTTCGTTGTCGCTTAGATGCAAATGAAAAATATTCATTTTTAGGTATGAAAGTTCTTTGATATGATTTTTTAACCATTGCATAGAATAATAACGCCTTGCTACATCCACCATCAATCCCCTTTCTTTGTAGTCTGGGTAATCTATGATAGTACCACCTTCTAATTTATAGCTTTGCTTCAATAGCTGAAGCAAGGTACGTGTAGCCCAGAATACTCCCTTGTCGTTTCTGCCCTTTATGATTATTTTGTTATTGGATATATCAATAGTGTAATATTCGTCCATTGGGCTTATAGTGCTATCAATTTTTAAAAATATGCTATTAAGAGTAGCTACATTGCTTTGTTTGATATTAAGCTTCCAATTATTCAAATCAAAAACATCTTGATACAAAGTATTAGCTATTGCAAGCAACTTATCTGATTGATAGGTATCGCAAACTATACTGTATTGGCTATTAACATCTATAAATGAATTATTGGGCGTCCATTCTTTTACTTCTGGTATTACCTGAGGTTTGGTATACAAGATAGTCAAGTTAATTAAAAGTATAATGATAAAAGAAAATTTTCTCATAATTAATAAATATTTTTTTTAAAATTGTTGTTTCGCTATATATATAGACAAATTAGAAACAAAAATTACTCATTCTTTTGATGATTTTTTTCATTATTTTTTTTAAATCATTGCTAATAGATTGATTATTATACAATTTATCAAAATTATAAGTATTGTGGTGGCTAGCCCCTTTTTGCGCCCAAGCCCATCTGTCTTGTATTGTAGCAATTTTATAATTATTATGTTGGTTTACCAAAAATCTAATAATTAGTTCTACTTGTGGAGTGTTCCTCTCATCTTCACTCATTCGCTTCACAAAATCAGAATCTTTCAGGCCCTTGCTTTCCGAATAAGTCCAATACAAATCATCAAATAGGATATAAGACCCGTCTTTTAATAATTTATCAACTAATAAAAAAGCAAATCCATCTGTTTCCCAGCTATGAGCTCCATCTATAAAGCAAAAATCAAATATTTGATTGCATATATTATTAGTAGTGTTGTCCCTAATCAGTTTCATTAATTCCCAATTATAGGAAGTATTTGCAAAGATAGGATTGATATACTTCTCCAAATTTGCTCTTTTGGCTAATTCATTTATAGTAGGGCTTACCTCTTTGGCTGATAGATTATCTATGGTAGTGATATTACCAAAGCCAATTTCATCAAGAGCGGCTGCTATATATAATGTAGAAACTCCATGCTGAAAACCAAGCTCCAAAATATTCTGTACTTTATTTTCAATTACAAAATTATACAACACCTCACCATCATGAGCTGGAGTATGAGGTATTCCATTTAATAATTGTTTAATTTGCTCAAATTTCATATTACCAAACTATAGAATCGGCGGCTAATTTTGCTATATTATGAGCTTCGTGTGTAGATTGTGATACAGCAGTAATATGTCCCATTTTTCTACCTATTCTTGATTGTTTCTTGTTATACAAATGTAATGATACAGTTGGGTATTTCAGTATTTGGCTTACATCTTTTGGCACACCTAAACCATCGCGCTCGCCTAATAAATTGATCATTGCTGCTCCACCACATATCAATTCTCCAGAACCAAGGGGTAAATTGCATACTGCTCTAATAGTATTCTCAAATTGTGAAGTATAGCAAGCTTCGATAGTATAATGCCCAGAATTATGTGGGCGAGGTGCAATTTCATTTATCAATATATTGCCGCCTTTTCTCAAAAATAGTTCTACTCCAAACATACCAACGCCGTTTATAGATTTTACAGCTTCAATAGCCAAATTTTGAGCTTGTAACCTCAAATTAGCATCAATCATTGCTGGAGCAATTACTTCGTGACATATATGATTTTTTTGGATTGTTTCTACTGTGGGATAAACTACTATATCACCATTTTGATTGCGTGCTATCATTACTGCTAATTCTTTATCAAAATCTACAAATGATTCGGCCATTAATAGAATAGAAGAGTCTTTATTTTTAAATTTTTCAAATGCAGATACAGCTGTGGTTTGATCTATGACAGTAGCATTACCATAACCATCATAACCATATTTACGAGTTTTTAGTATAAACGGAAAGCCAAATTCCCTACCAAAAGTAATACCATCTTCTGCACTATTAATCTCACGAAATATTGGCACAGGTAGATGATTGTCAGCAAAGGTAGATTTTTGAGAATATTTATCTTGTATTAATTGCATAGTATCTGGGCTAGGATATACCAATCGCTTATTAGATATATATCTTAATATCGCTGGATCTATAAATTCATTTTCCAAAGTAATAATATCGCTAATTTCAATGAACCTATCAAGGTCATCTTTGATAGTCCAGCCATTTACAAAATCATTTTTGGTCATATCGCCCGCAGGACTATTACTATGATTTTCAATTATGGCTACATTAAGCCCCATTCTATAAGCAGCACTTGCTATCATTTTAGCT
>JBDHXE010000105.1:0-8509 GCA_039810525.1 Chlorobiota bacterium
CCATAAATTTAAATTAAATAGTTATCATAATTGATTCAAATATAATATTATAATCTTTATTCATCAAAAATTTAATTATTCTTAGCACCCTCTATTATCCAAGTTCGCATCCCTACAATATGATTGTTTGTAATTTGAGATCGTTCAAAATATGTAGTGTGAGGTATTTTATTCTCTAATATTTGCATTAACAAAGACTGATCTGGATTGCCGGGTATTAATAAGCCGGGTGTTTTGTACAAATCAAAATAATCTGTTAATGATATGCCACCAGCAGCATTATATCCATGGCACCCTGAATATGCACAAGTGTATCTTAAAAATGGCTGTACCTCAGATATATAACTTACGTTATTAGGTGGGAAAACGATATCTTTGACAGATGATATTGAATTTTCACAAGCATAAATAACTATTATCATAGCAATAGTTAATATTGAGGCAATTATCTTCATTAATAACTTTCCTTAATTGACGGGAAATTGTTAGTTCTAATATCTTCTCCATACTGAGTAACAGCAGCAATAATCTCTTTATGGAGCTCTGCATAACGTCTTACAAACCTAGGATTAAGATCAACGGTTAACCCCAGCATATCAGTATAAACTAGTATTTGTCCATCGCAGTATGGACCAGCACCTATGCCAATAGTTGGCACTTTTAATGCTTCGGTAATTTTTTTACCAAGCTCTGCTGGGACCTTTTCTAAAACTACAGCAAAAACGCCAGCATCTTGCAAGGCAATTGCATCGTCAAATATCTGTTGGGCTTCTTCAGAATTAGTGCCTCTAGCTCTATAACTTCCATATTGGTTGATAGATTGCGGAGTTAAGCCTAAATGACCCATTACTGGAATACCAAAACTTGTCATTTTGTTTACTGCTTCTGCTACTAATTTACCTCCCTCTAATTTTACTGCATTGCACCCTGTTTCCTTCATTATTCGACCTGCATTTGTAAAAGCTTCATTAGGAGATACTTGATAAGTCATAAAAGGCATATCTGCTACTACCATTGCATGAGAAGATACTTTGCAAACAGATTTAGTATGATAGATAGTCTCATCTAAGGTTACTGCCAAAGTTGTTTCATTGCCTTGTACCGTATTACCTAATGAATCACCTGCTAATATTACATCTACACCAGCCTCATCAAACAAACGTGCCATAATAGCATCATAAGCAGTCAAACAAACTATTTTCTGCTTCGATTTTTTCATTTCTCTTAATCTTTGAGTAGTTACTCGTCTCTTTTCATAGTCATAGGTTTTGGCTACACTCATTATTTACCTTTTAATTTAATATTCTAATTAAAATATTTATATTTTCGTATTATATCAAAATTTATTTGCTAAAATAATGTATAACGTACTAATTGACAAAAATATTAGCTTACTCTACGAGAGTTTAGAAGGGCTTTCAAACAATAAATTATATAGTGGCAGAGACATTTCTAATAAGGATCTTATAGACTTTAATTGCAATATACTATTTACAAGATCACAAACAAAAGTAAACTATGAGCTATTAAAGCGAACTAATGTGCAATTAGTAGCAACTGCTACCTCAGGTACTGAGCATATAGATTTGGAATATCTAAATGCTAATAATATAAAATTCATAGATGCAAAAGGCTCAAATGCCAATTCAGTTGCCGAATTTGTAATTTATTCGATTATAAAATGGGCTTTATTTAATAACTATAACCTATCAGACAAAACAGTTGCAATTATAGGATACGGAAGTATTGGAAAAATTGTCGCATATTATGCATCTAAATTAAAATTAAAAATACTTGTATATGATATGCCATTAATTGATAATAATTATACCTTTCCTAATTATATAGAATATCGAGATTTAGAATTTATATTCTCCAATGCCGATATTATCACTACACATACACCTCTAATTAAAGAAGGTAAATATAAAACATATCATTTGATAGATGAGAGGCTTATAGCTAAGTTAAAAAACAATTCTATTATTATCCACCATTCTCGTGGTGGTATTATTGATGAGAATTCATTAATAAAATACAAAAAAAATAAGAATTTGTATTATTCTATAGATGTGTGGGAGAATGAACCCAATTTTAATAAGAGATTAGCAGAAATATCAGAAATTACTACTCCACATATATCGGGTCATTCTTATGATGGCAAATTGAATGGTAGCCTTATATTATTAAAAGCATTCGAAGAATTTACTAATATATTACCTAATTACTCAATAATAGAAAATGAAATTAAGTTAAGTAATAAAAAAGATATTGAATCTTTCGAAAATATTAATCAATTATTTAATTATATTGAAAATAATAGAAAATTTGAGGAAGATAATATCAATTTCAAACACATTATCGATATCAAACAAAGTGCTTTAAAATTTGATTTATTAAGAAGGGATTATCCAATCAAGAGAGAGTGTCTTACTTCTTTTTTATAAAATTACAATTTGCTAATTCAATTAATTTTGATTCTGGAAATCTACTCTTAAGTTCATCAAAATATTCTATAGCCTTTTTTGTATTTTTATAGGTACACTCTATTTGCCCTAATCTTAGAATAATTCTTTCTAAAATGCTATTATCAATCGTTTTAGAATTATAAAGTTCTACCAGATCACTTTTGGCAACTTTCAGTTTATTCTTAGCGATATTGCATTCAGATAAATAATATTTAGCTTCTAAATATTGGCTATTTTTGATATCAATAGAAGCAAGAATACTTATGAGAGATTTTTCAGCAGCGTCTATTTTTCCTTTTTCGTATAGTTGTATAGCATTGTCTAAAGCTGTTCTTACAGATATTGCTGAATTATTATCCTTACTAGATCCGGCTTTATTATCATTTACAGAACTAATATCATTAGGCTCTGATTTGGCAATTACATCTGGAAGCTTGATTGTCAAGGTATCACTATTATTATCATTCTTATTACTTAGTTCACTATTATTATTATTCAAATTACTATTATTAGCTACTATATCCTTCGATTTGCTAGTAGAGCCAATTCTAGCTGTACTACTTACAGGACTGCACGAATATAATAACAATGAAGATATAAAAATTATAGCTATTATTTTAATCATCTTAAATCAATTATTTCCAATTTATCTTTATTTTTCTTGTTAAATTCAAAATATTTATCGTCAATTTTTTCATTAAGTTTAATATTATTAATATTAAAACTCTCTTTCTGGTAATTTTTAAATAATACAATGCCATTAATAATTAATTTATTGTCAATACTTAGATTAATTTTATCATAAATCGAATTTTTTGGGTCATTAGCTTGTAATTCTAATATTAAATCTACTTTGCCCTTTGTATTATTCTCTTTGTATAGATTAATAGGAGAGTAATTCTTTATAAAATTAAAAAATACTTGTTCAAGCGAATTATTATTAATATCTTTGAATGTACTGATCAATACATTATTGTCTCTGATAGAATAATTCCAGATTGTTTTAGAGTCGCAGTATATTTCTCGCGAATCCATTGTAATTCTATATTTATTACCCTTTTTTGCTATTAATGATGCAGATAAACCAAATTTAGAGTTACTGCTGAAATCGAAAGATATAGTCTCCAATCCAGAATATAAACTTTTTAATTTATTGAAAACCTCATCTTTATCCAAAGCAAGAGAATATGAATAGTTTATCAAAAATAAAAAAATAAAAAATCTAATTGATTTTCGCATTCAATTGCCCTCTCAATCCAGAAAATTTTGTTAATTTAGCTTCTATATATCCAATAGGTATCTTTGTAGCTACTTTTACAGGTATTTTCCTATCATCATCACTTAGCCATATCAATACTGTGCCATCACTTTTGAACAAACCTCCTTGCACTATCATTGGCTCTATTACTACGCATTTGAAAGTACCTGCAGCAACTTCTATCGTTTGCTTACCTTTGATTTTAACCCCTAAATTATATGTAGTATCATCTAAAAAATTCTTTAAATAGAATATAGAATCTTTTTTCATTGAGCCAATATCCATTGTTCTCACATAATAGAAAGCAGAAACTACATCATGCACATAATCTGGGATTTGGAATGTCTTATCATTAGATTTTGCAACATTATTAAGTTGGTCAAAATGAGCCTTAGAATCCCTGCTATAACCACCTTCCCTTATTGTTTGCTCAAATTCCCAAGGGAAAATACCACCTACATCTAATACCGTTCTATATTGATCTCTTACTCTATACAGCCAGTCAATAGCATCATGAGATTTTACTTGAAATCTTATATCATAGCATTTTCTACCGTTTCTATAAATAGGATCGGGCATAATTTTGAAATAACCCGTACCAGCAGTTATAAATTTATATCCTACATCATATTCTAATATCTCACCATAACCATAAGCATCATTTTCTATATATCGTAAACTTTTGCCGTTTGGCAATAATTCTACAACAGAAGAAAATAATAGCCCTGTTACTAATATTATACTTACTATTTTTCTCATAATTTAGCTATATAATAAATGAAGCATACTAGTGAATTGACGGAATAATTAAATTAAAGTTGCTAATACATATCAAGCTTATTTTATACTACAATGACTTAATATATAGAGTATTCGAAATTATTAAATGTGATAGTTATTAGAGAATTAATTAATTTTATTAAACTTTAATTTTTTGCCTATATGATTTAATATCAGATCTATGCTTTTTATCTTTCAGTATTTTCTCTTTTACAACTTTAGGTCTTTTTCTATTTGCCCTCTTCATTTTCTCAATTTTCTTTTTTAGCTTATTAATATGATTATTTTCATATTCAATAACTTTCTCTTCTAATAATTTGCGTGCAGTAATCCTATTAGCTGCTTGTGTTCTATGAATTTGACATTTTACCTCTAATCCTGTCGGTATGTGCTTCAAATATACACAAGTAGCTACCTTGTTCACATTTTGTCCACCTTTACCAGATGAATGAGTAAATTTTTCTATTAGTTCATTTTCGCTTATCATATTATTTAATAGAATCGATATTTTTAACCTATTTTCTTATATCTCTTTTTTCAAAATATTTGTGTTTTGAGTAATTAATTCTTCTAATTTGCAACTAAATTCATTTTTCATTTTTCTATCAATATATATTTTATGAGCAGTAAGCTGACCCTTCTTATATAGTTTCAATCCATATTTTTGTTGATTTATATCCTTATCCCATTCTATTCTATCTAATTCTATCCAAGTACATTCAAAATCACCAGTATAAATACCATTGGTGCAAATAAACAATGCTATATCTTTATTCCACCTTTGGGGCAAAAAGTAAAACATCATACCATACGCAATGCTCGATAGTGCTAATTCTATATCCATTTTGATTATACCACCAATTATACCTGATATGGCAAACAAAACACCTATTAAGCCAAAAATAATTGCTATTAATTTATGGCTTAGACTGTAAGAATATGGATTAATTGTCTCTACAATATCACCAAACTTACCTGCCTTTTTACGTTTACTCTTACGTAAAAAATAATTTTTTGTCTCATTAAGTGCTATAATGGAAAATGGTACAATAATATCATAAATATTAAAATTATGCATTTAATAAATTATATACTTTACAATTACAAAACTACAAATTTACCTATAATTAATAAAATATTATGCATCAAATAAGTGAATTAAGAATAATGCCGACTATCAAACAATTCAATATATTAAATAATTATACTTATTTTTGAAAAAATTAATTTTGTCTAAATAAAATATATGGCACTTTAATTGATAATATCTGATAATTAGTTAATATGATAAATATAGAAGAAATATGCTTGATAAAAATGAATTAATGATGATTGGTATTGACGGTGGAGGGACCCACACAAGAGGAGCAATATATAAGGGTAAAAATTTAATTGCTCAAACTAAATCAGGCACTACAAGAATAGGTGCTGTAGGTGTAGGTGAATCTAGTGAAAGGACTCTTAATGTAATTATTGAATTATGCAAAAAAGCAGAAGTTGATACTAACGAAATTGATGCAATTGTAGTAGGTGTAGCTGGAGTATGGTTAGAAGAAGAAAAGAAACGTTCTCAAAATCTAATAAGAACACTAGCACGTGGACAAAAAGTTACTATTAATGACCTTATGGTTACAAGTGATGCCGAAATTGCTTTGCAAGGTGCTTATGGAGATGACGATGGTATTATTATTATTGTTGGCACTGGATCTATCTCATTAGGCAAATTCGGAAAAAATATTATAAGATGTGGAGGTTGGGGCATAGAATTAGACGATGAAGGTAGTGGTGCTTGGATAGGTAGGGAAGGGCTTACAGCCGTTGTGCGTGCTATAGATGGACGTGGTAACAAAACTATATTAATAGATAAACTATCAGAATTGTATCCTACAATTAATCTTAATGAACCAAGAACAATTGTAAAAGCTTATGCAGAGCGTGCTTTTGAATATCAAATGCTTACACCTTTTGTAATGGATGCAGCAAAAAATGGAGATGAAGTGTGCTTAGAAATCATTCAAAGAGCTGCATTACGATTGATAGAATTACCTAAAGCTATTAGAACTAAAACTGGCAATAAAACTGTTAAATTAGCACTTTTAGGCGGTATTATCGAAGCCAATACACTATTAAAAGAAATATTAGAGACTGAAATTAAAAAAGACAAAGGGTTTGAATTGATTGAACCTAAGGGGACACCAATAGATGGCGCAATATATTTGGCTAACAAGATGATAGAGCAAGATATAGAATAGAATATTTAAAGTTATTTTGTGTAATTGGCTTTCTGATATTAAAGATTTCTATGTTTTATTTATTATTTCTTTATTAAGAAATAGTAATATATTGGAATAAACATTGAAAAAAATATACAATATAAGTCTATGATGGTAAGCGGTTTGCAATAACAAGCGTCCTACATTTTTGAAGTGTAGGACGACTATGAAGAAGTGTAGAACGACTAGAGAATTAAAAATTAAATCATTGCTGCTGGCTTATGAGACAGCCTTTTGTTTTGATAAAGTTAATAATGTACCTTTAAATATCAATCTGCTTTGCAGTGTTGCCAGATACCCAGTACCACTGAGGTGTAAGACTTCTTAGAATACTCCTAAAATATCTTTTATTAAAGATTAATAACTCTTCTTAAGGCTATGTTTAACCTTATAATCTATTCCCTTGGTCATTTTATCCAAGTGAAGATTTATCATTTCTTTAATATCATCATAAATTTCAGGTTTTGATTTTATTTTTCCCCTTAATTCTTTATAATTTAAAGGATCAATATCAAAATCATTGCGCACATATAGATCATTCTTTGCATTATTAAGACAATCTTCGCTGCAAAATCCAAAATGGTATTTGTATTCTTCTGGTTTAGCTATGAAATGATAATTGCAAGGAGAATATCTACAATTAAAGAAATCTTCTGCAGGCTCTCCAGTGTAATGACAGTTTGAAATAACAGTATGAGTATCTTTGTCGCCAACTTGTGTGCTAATTCTACCATCGAATGTATATAAATTGCCTAACCAATTACCATCATTATATGTATTGACATATTTGACTACACCACCATCTAATTGATATACGCCGGGTAAACCTTCTTTTTCTAACATCACAGATGCTTTTTCGCATCTAATACCGCCAGTGCAATACATTACAATTTCTTTACCCGCATATTCTTGTTTATATCTATCTATTATATTTCTTAATTCACGAAATTGGAATGTACCAGCAGGTACTGCACCTTTGAAATGTCCTAATTGATATTCATAATCATTACGCATATCCAAAATTACAAAATTGTCTGCGCCAGTATCTATCAAATTCTTAAATTGATCAATACTCATTCTATGGGCGTATTTCTTAATCTCGTCTGCCGAATATGTAGCTCCAAGTGCTACTATCTCTTTTCTATATCTTACTATTAGCTTATCAAATTTATGCGAATCCACCGCAGTGGCTTTAATATCAATATCTGGAACATCATTGAAGTATTCCTTGCTTTTTAGATATAACTTATAGGCTTCTATTTGACCGGGCAATCCTGATACCGTACCACTAATTCCCTCTTCGCCAATAAAAATCCGCCCCAATAAGCCAATATCCATACAGAAATTCTTATGCTCTTCGACAATTTGTAGAGGATTATCCAAATCTACAAATTTATAATAAGTAAGTAGAATATATTTTTTAGCTTTTCTCATTTTATTAATTTCAATTTATTAAATCAAACTTAGGCAAAGATAATAAATTATTGCGGAAAGTCAATAGAGGTAAGTTAATATTTTTTTTCAATTTTCATATTTTAAACTAAAAAATTATAGAAAATAATATTTTGTAATTTCGATTTTCAAAATATCTTCACATTTAATAATGAAAACTTGGAAAATTCATATATTGTATCTTGTAGATTAAATATAATAATAATTATTTAAAACAATGATATCATATCCTCAAAAGTTTCTCTACGTCTGATTAATCTATCACTTCCATTTTCAAT
>JBDHXE010000106.1:0-8508 GCA_039810525.1 Chlorobiota bacterium
CATTAAATGTATGTATGCCTGCTGTATAAGCATTGTCGAAATAATAGCTTTTCTTAGAAATACTGTCAAGAAATGGAGTTAGATTATTAGTATTGCCATTCCGCCCTAATTTAGAAGCACTCATGCTTTCCATTATTACCAAAATTACATTGTATTTCTTATGATTAAGGCTATCGTTCAAAATATGTCTTGCTAAAGGATTGATTGAATCATATTTAATAATATTCAAGTATTGCTGCATATTGGCTATTGCGATTGAATCGTTTAATAGATTAATTCTCTGGTTTGACACATCTTTGCTATCTAAATAGCTTCGTATAAGAGTAAAGTTTGGATTTAGCCCTAATTGGTTCAAAAATGCATTATTACCAAAATATGCAGTACCAATTTTAATTGGCGATTTCTCATCTAAGCGACCTCGAATACCTAATATTATTAACAAAATAGAAATAATTGACAAAATAATATTGGAAACAATATTGGTGTTTTGCTCTTGTATCTGATATAGAAAGATTTTTTTAATTGATAGGTAAAAGAAAAATACGATTAATAAGTATGGTATAATGTACAACCAATATCGAGGCTCTTCTATAATCATCTTACTAACGAAAATAGGGCTGTCTATCCATTCGAATGCAGTAATAGAAAACCTTGAGAAAAATTGATTAAAGTATGGTATATCTACTGCACATACCAAAAAAGCCAACGAGAAGAAAAAAAGTAAATAAGATAAAGTAATATATATTACTATTTTGCTTTTTGACTTAAATATAGAGCTTATAAATATTATAAAAAATGGTAGTATAATAATATACCCAGATATTACAATATCAAATCTCAGCCCCATAAACAATGATTGGAGAATATCATAATACGAATCATTATAATTAATTCTATCTAATTGGGTTAAAAATAAAATTAATCTAAATACGAAAAATGAAATAACAGCACTTATATATACTTTGGCAAATTGAAGTATATGATATGGTATATATCTGTAAATATTAAATCTAATGTGATTGATCCTTTTTAGTTCTTTTAGTAATATATATTATAATTGCTAAAATAATAAATTGTGCTAATATAGATTGTATATTTGGATAAAAACCTAAAAGGTCTATTCTTGGAATATGATTAATAAGCATAATAGGAATATAGCCTGCTTCTTGAAGTGCTGCTATCCCTTTCCCAGTAAGAATAACGGCTAATACCGCAATTACATAAGCAGAAATTTTGAATATTTTGCCAATAGGCAGTTTTTTAGTATATTTTGAAAAAATGATACTAATAATAGCTATAAGTATAGTAGTGGTTACTACTGCCCATATTAATGCAGAATCAGATTGATTTGGGTTGTTGAGAGTAAGTGATGATAAGAATAAAACAACTTCTACAGCTTCTCTAAAAACAACAATAAAAGCAAAAATGCCAAGCCCTACCACACTACCAGAATCAGATATACTGCTTATTTTAGTTTTGATAAAATCAGTCCATTTGAATACTTCGGAATGTGAATGCAGCCAAGTGCCTGCATATAATAAAACTATAACTGCAATTATAGATCCAATACCTTCCATTAGCTCTCGCGATGCTCCACTTATATTAATAAGCTTATCTACGAAGATCCAGCCTAAAAATCCTAATATTATTGCAAATATCCAACCTATATGGACTGCAAGTATTGCTTTTTGCATATTTAAAGGTTTTAGAATACTAAGTATTATTAATATTATAAGCAATGATTCTAAAGATTCTCTTAATAATATAGATAACGAAGCTCCATATATGAAAGCAAATGAATATTCTAATTCGCTCAATATAGATTTAGCATTTTCTATTCGCTCGGTTAATTGTAAATATAGATGATCTACATTGTCTTTATCACCTTTCAATAGAGCTTTTCTGTAAGCTATCATATCTTTTTCGATAGAGCGTACTAATTCAGGTTTAGAAGCATTCAACACGTTTTCAACTAATTCTATACCTTCCAGATATGAAGTTAATGCATGCTTTTCAGCTTGTGAATAATCGCCTTTATTAAATAATTGGTAAGAAAGGTTTAATTCTTTTATAGCTATGTCTAAGGGATCTGCTTGTGATGGTTCATAATTTCGAATATTGGAGAGAGTAATATTGGTATTGCTTTTTTGTAAGAATTCGTTTAATTCTTTGTCGTTCCATTTGCTCAAACTATCTAAGCTAATATTAGTTGATAATTTGTCTATACTCTTATTATTGTGATTATGTCTTAATGAAAGGATGTAGAAAGCTAAGCTCCATATATCATTATCATTTAATTCCTCAAAAGAACGCATAGAAGTGCCTGCAACACCTAATTTGATTATATTGTATGCTTGCATCGGAGATAGCAGATCCATAACTTCTGCATTATGAAAATCAGTAGGTTTAGGTTCCAAATCTTTGCTCATAACGCCATCACCTTTGCCATTATCACCATGGCAAGAAGCACAATTATTTTTGAATAAAAGAGCTCCTCTTTTAAGAGATGGATATCTTGATGGGCTAATCTTAAGAATATTCAGATCAATTATATTATTTTTGATAATTGATGCTGCTTTTGATACATTTTCATAAGTGTCTTTGTTTAATACTGAAGCACGAAGTTTAGTTAAGCTATCTTGCAGTTTTGTAAAAGCATTATTATTAACTATTGGTATTAATTCCTTTTGTAATATTGTGCATTTGTTAGTAAAATCATCCATTTCATTAAATTCATCGTTATTTATTATTTTACCATTATCTACAGCCATTTTATAGTCTTTAGATATGTAATTCAAAAGTGATACTAATGTTCTTAAATCTTTATTTTGCTGATTGGTAAAGGAGTATATATGTTGAGAAGCAATTAATAAAATAATTGATAAAATAAACAAATTTCTCATATTTCAGTATATATTAATTATTACAAAATATTATACTTGTAGCTATACCTATAAATATAATTCGATTAGAAACGATTATCTCTTAGTTCTAATTTATTTTATTAACCAAAGATAGCTTATATTTTGAATTATCTATTACGAACTAAATAGATAACAATAGCCAAAATATAAACTAACATTAACTTAGCTAATTGATACCATTTATGATATTAAGAAATGATTAAGAATTCAATAAACGCAAAAAAAATAGTTAAATGAAATAAAGCAAAACGTTGCAAGTCTTTGATTACAGTTAAATAACTGAAAAGTCGTCCTACACTTCCGAAAGTGTAGGACGACTAGAATTTAAAGATTAAATACTTTCTTCAAACTTATGAGACAGCCTCGGATATGAGTTATATAGTGAAAATAAGAAATTATTCAGGCTCTTTGGCATCTTTTAGCCAAGCTATTCCTGCTTGTTCCCAATTTGGAGTTGATTGCTCATCTATATAACGCTCCCAAGCGTCTATTCCGGTCTCACGTGCTATTCTCTTAAATTGCATTTTGAGAGTAGCATTAGCTAATATCACTACCGAACGCTGCATACCTTTCTCTTTGTATAATTTTTGACCTTCTTCCATATATTTTTGCGAATTACTAGGGAGAGGTTTTAAAGCACGCATATCTACAAATATTCCAAATGTTTTTGGAGCTAATCGTAATTTAGATTTGCTCTCTTCAAGCCATTGTTTCATTTCATCTTCATAGATGATATCGCTCAATGTGAGTTTGTAACCATAGTCTTTAGTTTCAATTTTGTACATAATAATAACTCCTTTATTTATATCTAATAAAATATAATTTAATATAATGAAAAAAAATGATAATCAGAAAAAAAGTATAATTAATTTAAATTAATGATTATCTCTCTTATGTAAAGTAAAGAATATAGTAGCACCAGTCATCAGAAAACCACCAGTAATATTGCCTAAGGTAGCTGGTATTTGATTCCATAACCACCAGTCTGCGATAGATATATTAGCATGCAACATAATAGCTGTAGGAATTACAAACATATTGACTACACAGTGCTCCAAACCAAGAGCGAAAAAGGTAAAGATAGGGAGCCAAAGAGCTACTATTCTACCTAATGTAGATGAAGAAACAACCCCCATTACTATACCCATTGTAACCATCCAATTGCATAAGAATGCTTTGGTAAATACAATTAGAATACCAGTACCGCCCAACTCTTTGTAAGCTATTGTTTTATCTTGAGCTACAGCAATAACCTTGTTGATAACTTCACCATCGAAATGCAGCCCACATTTAGTAATATATATAAAAAAGAGTATCCCAAAGAAAATACTTCCTATCAAGTTTGCAGAAAATGCCCAGAACCAATTATACAACATACTTGAAATATTAGCTTGCTTACCTAATACTGCCATAGGTATTGTTGCAAAATTGCCCGTAACTAACTCAAAGCCTAGTATAACAATTATAGCAAAGCCTACAGGAAACGCTAATGCACCAAGGTAATATTGCTGTGATTGCACAGCTACTGTAAATGCCAATACAGTAGATATACCAAGCAAAGCTCCCGAAAGAAATCCTCTAATAAGTATATCTTTAATAGAAAGTTTTGATTTATATGCTCCCATATTGACCAAACTCTTTGCTATTTCTTCTGGTTTGATACTATCCATAAAAAGCCCCTTTTATTTTAAAAAAGTAATATAATCTAATAAAATCAATAAATTACACTAGTATATATGTGCAAACATAATTATACTAATAAATATATTGATACCGAAATTAAAAAAAGTAGATAAAAATTATATTTTTTTAAATTTTTTTTATGTAATGATAAGAAATATTAAATTATTGAAATTGAATTACAATTGATTAGCTATTCAGTTATTAAAAGTGAAATATAAGCTAATTATGGCAAAGATGTATATTTGTGATGAAAAAAAATCCTTTTCGCTATTTACGAAAAGGATAAGAGGTGTTTTATGAAAAAGTTATTTTATAACTATTAGTTTATATCTTGAGCTACAAACGGCATAAATGCTAAATGTCTTGCAAATTTAATGGCATTAGCTATTTGCCTTTGTTGATAAGCAGATACACCGGTAATTCTTCGAGGAAGAATTTTCCCTTGGTCATTTGTAAACTTAGACAAGAATTTAGCATCCAAATAATCAATCACTTTTTGATCTTTTAATGGGTTTGGCTTTTTCTTACTTACTACTCTTTTATTTTGCTTAAAAGAAGTTCCAGTTTGCATTGGATGTATTGCACCACTATTATTCATTATTTTGTTCTCCTTGTATCCATCATTTCTTTAGATTTTTGGAATCTCTTATTGAATCTATCTACACGTCCAGCAGTATCTACAAGTACTTGCTTGCCTGTAAAAAACGGGTGTGATTTGGAGTCGATATCAAGGACTAATTTATCACTTTTATAGCATGAGCGAGTCTTATAGACAGTCCCGTCAGTCATTACCACTTCGGTCGTATGATAATACGGATGTATTCCCTTTTTCATTTTATTAAATATTTCCTTTATTTACTAATATCTACTTTGTCTACTGTAGCCATATCTTCAAGTTTTACGAATTGCTCTACAAACTTGATATTACCATCAGCTCCTTTAAAGCCTTTGATAACTTTAACAACTAATTTTTCTTGACCTTTGCTTTTTTTTAGTTTGTCGCCAAACGTTTGCGTTTTAGCCATTTTTTATTTCTCCATTACTTTGTATTATAATGAATTACAAATGTAACACTTTTTATATATTTAAAAAAATTATTTTTTTAACGGCTCTATTCTGTCAATTCCATCTTCTGGACATTTCTGATGAATTTTGTATGATGCTGATAGAGTAGTGATAGGGACAGCGCGCAATCTTGCTTTAGCAATCAAGCACCCACATACTCTACAAATACCATAAGTCTTATTTTTGATACGTTCCATTGCATCTTCTAATTTTTTGATATATTCGTGAATTCTTTGGATTTGAGCATAGGTCTTTTCTTTTTCTTGTGCTTCTGAGCCTTGCTCCGCCATGTGCATCGAATATATCATTGTATCATCAGCAGAGCTGAAACTTGTCAAATCGTCTAATCTTTCTTTTAGCATACGCAATTCTTCGAGGGCATTTTCTTTCTCATGAGTAATTAATACAGCAAACTCTTCTAATTCGCTATCAGAGTATCTAATATCTGGATTAAATACAGGTGCTGGTGGTTCATTTTTAGATTTAGTCGTTTCTATTTTTTTATCTTTATCTACTTCTTTGTTTACTTGTTTTGTTTCAATAACTTTTTGTTCTATTTTGTCAATATCATTTGCTTTTGGCTCAGGATTTTTAGATGCCTTAGCCTTGTTTGGTTTAGTTGAAGTATCTTTCGATTTGTCTGTATCTGGCGTTTTTTTTGTTTCTTTTTTAGGGGTAGCTTTAGCACTATTTTTATCACTACTTTTAGCTTCTACTTTTGTTTTACTATTTGTATCAGTAGGCTTGCTACTATCAATTTTCTTAGAAGTCTTCTTCTCTTCAATAACAGGAGAATCAGACTTGGATGATTTATTGCTATTTTTGGTAGTAGTGCTTGCTTTAGTTTTCTGTACCTTAGCAACATCAGCGGCAGCTACTTCCTTTTTTTGCTTTTTCTTTGTTTCTACTTCAGCTTTTTCTTCAATTTCTACTTTTTTCTTAGCCATAATATTCTCCAATTAATTTAGCTATTTTTCTAATATTAATTTAATACAGATTTCAATAATAATACATAATTTACTAATAAACAAAAGAATTTTACATTTTGTTAATTATTATTTTAATTATATTATCATTCATCTCTAATTCGTTGTAGTTACTTGTAATTTCAGTATTATAAAGTTCTAATGCTAATACTTCGCTCATTATATATTCTTTTAATGAGTTAATAGCGTCAACAATTTCTTTTTCGGCACAGAATTCAATTTTAATTTTGTCTAATACTTCAAAATTACTTTCTTTTCTTATGCTTTGTATCTTGCTTATAAATTCGCGTGCAATACCTTCGTTTATCAATTGTTGGTCTAATGTAGTGTCCAAAGCTACTGTTATGCCTTCCTCTGAAGCTACTAACCAGCCTTCAATATCTTCACTTGATATTTCTATATCTTCAATGTTTATTTCGTAATTATTATTATCTATAACTAATGTGTAATTGCCAGCTTTTTCAATAAAAGCAATTTGTTCATTATTTAATTCTTTTATAGCATTAGCAACTAATTGTGTATTCTTCCCAAATTTTTTGCCAATTACTTTAAAATTAGCTTTTGCCGATTTTCTAATAATATCATTGTTCTCATCTTCTATGAATTCAATTGATTTTACATTAATCTCTTCTATTATAATTGATTGCACCTTTTGAATATCTCGTCTAAACTCAGAATTGAGTATAGGTATTAATATTCTATTCAATGGTTGGCGCACTTTTAGATTTGATTTTTCTCTCAAAAATCGAGTAAGCGAAGTAATTTTTTGAGCCAATTCCATTCTTCTTTCTAATTCAATATCTATCAAGCTATCATCAGGTCTGGGCATTTCGTTCAAATGTATTGATTCTGGTTCGCTGCTATTCTTCAATCTCTGATAGAAATCTTCGCTTATAAAAGGAGCTATTGGAGCTATCATTTTAAGTAAATTAAGCATTACTTCTCTCAAAGTTTGGTAAGCGGCTATTTTATCATTATCTTTTTCGCCTTTCCAAAACCTTCTTCTATTTCTTCTGATATACCAATTGGATAATTCATTTATTACAAAATCTTGTATAGCTCGTGGAGCTTTGGTCAATTCATAACTATCCATAAGTGAAGAATAATTCTTAATCAAAGTATTCATTCTTGATATTATCCAACGGTCGATCTCTGGTCTCTCTTCAATAGGTACTATTGGCTCATTGCCTTCAAAACCATCAATATTAGCATACAAAGCAAAGAATGCATAAGTATTAGTAAGAGAACGTAAAAAATCTGAAATTACAGTCTTAGCTATATCATCGCCATTAAATTTAGTAGTCTTCCAAGGTGGATTATTCACAAACAAATACCATCTTACAGCATCGGCACCATATTTCTCCATCAGTTCGAATGGATCAATTGTATTGCCCAGTTTCTTAGACATCTTAACACCATTCTTATCAAGAATTAATTCATTTACCACAATATTCTTGAAAGCTGGCTTATCAAACAATGCCACTGCTATATTATGTAGTGTATAGAACCATCCACGAGTCTGATCTATACCTTCTGCAATAAAATCACTTGGAAAAATCTTTTCAAACAATTCCTTATTTTCAAAAGGATAATGTAATTGAGCAAAAGGCATAGCTCCAGAATCAAACCATACATCTATTACTTCACTCAATCTACGATACTTAACGCCATCTCTTATAAATATTACTTTATCTACAAAAGGACGGTGAAGATCAATCTCTTTATTGCTATCCTTTACCAATGCTAACGTGCCATCTTCATTTTCAAAATATCCTTCTTCCAATTCTGCTATAGAACCTATTGCAAAGAAATCATCTTTGTTGTTCTCATTTACCCATATTGGAAGCGGT
>JBDHXE010000107.1:0-8478 GCA_039810525.1 Chlorobiota bacterium
GCAAAAAATTTAATCTAGTTTACTAATTAGTCTTCTCCATATTATATATTTTGTTAAATTTTTCTTCGTTTAGTGAATTTGATTATATAAAAATTAAATAGGATTGAAAAAAAAATAATTTTTGATAGTAAAGATATTGTATCTCTGTTAGGTATTAATGATTCTAATTTAGACTTAATAGAATCTAAGTTTAAATCATCAATTGTACCAAGTGGCAACGAGATTTACTTAATTGGTGATGAAGAAGAAATTAACCAAATAATAAAGATTTTTGATGAGATGAGATATGTTTTAAAAAGGAATAAAGTTTTATCTCCAAATGATGTAAAGACAATTATTGATTTAATAATTGAAAAACCAAATTCCAAGAGTAGTAAGGAATCGAGCAAAGTAAATCAAATTATTTTTCCAGGAATCAAGGATGCTGTAAGAGCAAGAACTCCTAAACAATTAGAGTATTTAGATAAAGTAATTAATAACGACTTAGTTTTTGCAATAGGACCAGCTGGTACTGGAAAAACTTTTTTAGCTGTAGCTATGGCATTAGCGGCTCTAAGAGACAATGAAGTAGTTAAAATTGTATTATCAAGACCAGCAGTAGAAGCTGGAGAATCTTTGGGCTTTTTGCCGGGAGACCTCCAAGAAAAAATTGATCCTTATCTAAAACCACTTACCGATGCACTTCATTATATGATTTCAGCAGAGAAAGTAAAAAATCTTATGGATAAAAATATTATTGAGATTACACCATTAGCATATATGCGAGGCCGTACTCTTAATAATTCATTTATTATTTTAGATGAAGCACAGAATGCAACTGCTACTCAAATGAAAATGTTTCTAACACGATTGGGTATAAATTCAAAAGCTATAATTACAGGTGATCTCACTCAGATAGATTTGCCCAAGAAATCAAATTCTGGATTATCACAAGCTACAAAAATTTTACAAAATATTGATGGCATAGAATTCGTATATTTTGATAACAGAGACGTAGTAAGACATAAGTTAGTAGCCGAGATAGTGAAAGCTTACGAAAAAATAGATTTTGACAATTAATGTAATATAAGTTGATGAATATAGATTTATTTAAAATAGGCTTTTTAACAATATCTGTCATAGATTTATTAGATATTACTATTGTAGCAACCTTATTTTATTGGATTTATAAGTCATTAAAAAATACAATTGCCATACAAATACTAATTGGTATGATTATTATACTTGGTCTTCAGTTTTTCACAGAAGCTGTTAATTTAAAATCACTAAATTGGATAATCAATACAATCTGGAATGTATGGCTAATTGCTTTTGTCGTACTTTTTCAGCCCGAATTAAGAAAACTTCTATTGATGATAACCAGAAGCCCAATTTTCAATTTATTTGTAAAGGTAAAGCTTTCTGAGTATATTGATGAAATTATAGATGCTGTAATAGATTTATCCGAAAAACACGTTGGTGCACTTATTGTCTTTACTAAAACTCAGAATGTACAAATGACAGTTGATACTGGTATTCCATTGCAATCTGTTATATCTAAAGAGTTAATTATGTCAATATTTAACGTTAAATCTCCATTACATGATGGTGCTGTAATAATAGATAACAATATGATAATTGCCGCTAGATGTGTATTACCATTATCTTCAGTTACAAAATATGGAACTAAAAACTTAGGAACAAGGCACAGGGCCGCACTTGGATTAAGTGAACAAGTAGATGCTTTGATATTAATTGTATCTGAAGAAACAGGTGGTATATCTTTAGCCCAAGGTGGAGAATTAACTTTGAATATATCTGAAAATGAATTATCAAGTATTATTAAGTTTAGGCTTTCTGAAGAATAATATGAATTTATCAAATAATACTAATGTCAAAAAGAAAGAACTTATCAATACACTTAGAGCGAAAGGTATCCAAGATAAGCATATATTGAATGCATTTGCATCTGTTAATAGAGAAGATTTTATTGATAATACTCTCTATGATAAAGCCTATTCAGATATTGCATTGCCTATTGGTGATGGACAAACAATATCGCAACCCTATACTATTGCAATTATGTTAGAATTATTAGAAATAAGACCTAACTTGAAAGTACTTGAAATTGGAACTGGTAGCGGTTATTTGACTGCTCTATTAGTTCAATTAGGTTTGCAAGTCTTTACAATAGAGCGTAGTAAATTATTATATGAAAATACTAAATTAGTTTTTGATAAACTAGACATCAAATGTGAATTTCGCTTAGGTGATGGTACAGAGGGTTGGATAGAATATGCTCCTTATCATAGAGTAATTATTTCTGCAGCAAGCCCTGATTTTCCCTCATACCTTTCATCTCAATTGTACGAAAATGCAATAGTTGTTTGTCCCGTGGGCAATAGAGAATCTCAAACAATGATAAAAGCTATTTATCGTAATAATAAGTTTGAATTAAGCAGTCATCATTCGTTCAAATTTGTACCTTTAATTGGTAAAAATGCTTGGCATGGAAAGAATTAAGAATAAAATTGTAGCTATAGTAGGGCCTACTGCTGTTGGAAAGACTAATTTAGCGTTACAATTATCAAGATTTGGAAATTTTGAAGTCATATCTGCTGATTCTCGGCAGATATATAAATATTTAGATATTGGTACTGCCAAACCAAGCATACTAGAAAGAGAGCAATTAAAACACCATTTAATAGATATTTTGAAACCTTCTGATTATTATTCAGCAGGTAATTATGCTGAAGATGCTTTAAAAAAATATAGCGAAATATTAAGTAAAGGAAAATACCCATTACTTGTAGGAGGATCTGGGCTCTATATCAAAGCACTAATTGAGGGTTTCTCTATTAGAGATGATAAACAGAATGATGCATTTAATTCTAATATTTATGTAAGAAAAGAAATGGAGAAAATATTAGAACAATATGGTAAAGAATTTTTATATAATGAATTATTCAAAGTAGATCCAGAAGCTGCTGCTCTATACCCCGACAAAAACCCACGAAGAATTATAAGGGCATTAGAATTTTATTATTCTACTGGAAAATTATTTTCAGAATCATTTAATACGAAAAATGATATTAACTTGCAACCATATTATATTGGATTATATCACAATAGAGAAATTCTTTATGATATAATAAATAAAAGAGTTGATAAAATGTGGGACTCAGGTTTGATTGATGAGACTAAAAATATACTTAAATTTGGATATTCTAGAGATTTGAATTCTCTCAATACTGTTGGTTACAAAGAATCAATCAGCTATATTGACAACTTAATATCAAAGGAACAAGCAATTGAATTAATTAAACGAAATACTCGGAGATATGCCAAACGTCAAATAACTTGGTTCAAAGCAATTTCGGATGTAAAGTGGCACAAATCTAATGAGCTTGAATTAAATAAGATTTCTGAAAGCATAAAAAGATTTTATCAATTCTAAAAAAAATATTATTTTTAGTTATCAGCATAAAGAAAAGAGAGGGAATTGTTTTGAAAAGCATTAAAACTTACCTAAGTTTTATTTTTTTATTTTATTGTAATATTATATTTGCAAAGCAAGATAATAAATATTTAGATGAAACATTTTATATTCCGCCTACTAAGTCAATTGAAGAATTACATACAAAATTAAATGATATTTTAAATAAAGTAAATACACAAAAATACTCAGTATCAATATATTCATTAGATAGGAATCAATATTATTATGAAAAGAACTCTCATCTACCCCTTACACCTGCATCATTAACTAAGCTATTTAGCACATTTAATACTATTAATACAGTTGGTGCAGATTTTAAATACCAAACTAAAGTGTTTTTGAACGGCGCTATTAAGAATGATACATTATTTGGTTCACTATTAGTAAAAGGCAGCGGAGATCCTCTTTTTAATATCAATGATTTAGAGCAATTAGCTGATCAAATTAAAAATTCAGGTATAAAGTATATTACGGGTGATATAATTGCAGATGGGCGAGTATTTGATAATGTATTTAATCGAATTAATTACAGCGGCGATGCAGATATAGTAGAGCCAACACCACCAATTGCTGGCTTATCTATTGCTAGAAATACCGTAACTGTATTGGTAACTGCTGGCAAAGCTGGTGAATTTACAAGAGTACAATGTTACCCAAATTCAGATTATTTCAAAATTAATAATCATAGTATAGTAAAAAAAATATTAAATCAGAGAAAGAAAAAATTAAAAATTAAAGGGAAATCAGCAGCTTTACAAAAATATAATAATTATTATGGAGATGAACTAAGAAGTGAAGCCAAAAGATCAAATATTACTATCAATTCTAAACAAAGCAATGATAATTTTCAATTAATTAATGTAAATGGAGTTCTACCACCTGGATCTACATATTCTTATCAGATTTTTATTAATAATCCCAATAAAGCTTTTGCAGGAGCATTATACAAAAGATTATTAGCATCTAATGTTAAAATTAAAGGCCAATTTAGAGAAGTGCATGGAAACGAATTAGTGTTATATTCTAATTTGATACAATTAGCTATAAAAGAAAGAGATATATGGGAAGTAATTAATATAATGAATAAAGAGAGTGATAATTATTTAGCAGAATCAATTTATAAATTATATGCTAATATTATCTCGCAAAATTCTAATAAAAGTATAAGTGAATTAAAGGATAGTATTTCTAAGCACTTATATTTAAAATGTGAAGAATGTCTTTTTAATGATGGTTCTGGGTTATCTAGGAGAAATTTAGTAACCTCTGATTTGCTAATATCACTTTTGAAAAGTGCTTATCACTCAAATTATAAGGATAAGTTTTTCAATTCATTGGCAATTGGTGGAATTGATGGCACAATTAAAAAGAGATTTCGTTCAAATACATCATATAATAATGTAAGAGCAAAAACTGGAACTCTTAGAAATGCAAGTGGATTAGCTGGTATTGTTAAGACTTTAGATGGAGAAAATCTAATTTTTGCTTTTATTTTTAATGGTAATGATATTGGTAATTATAAATATATTGAAAATCAATTAGCTGAATTATTAACATCTTTTTATATCGAAACACCTTTATCTAATCAAAATGAATAAATTAAAAAAAACTATATTATATACTTTTTTAATTATCATAACTTTGCTTATGATATTCCCATTATTTTGGATGATTTTATTTTCATTAAAGAAGTTTCCTGATGGCAACACCAACATTATTAACTTACTAACAAGTGCATTTTCATTTTCAAATTATAAAGATGCACTTCAAGCAGATAATTTTGGTAGATATTTTTTTAATTCACTATTTGTTTCTACAATTGTAACTATTGGCAACTTAGTTTTTAGTATAATGACAGCCTATGCCTTGGCAAGGAAAGAATTTATATTAAACAAATTATTATTCTTCACTGTCCTAGCAATCTTAATTGTTCCACCACATGTAATAATGATCCCATTGTATAAATTAATGGTAAAATTCAATTGGATAAACACATATTATGCTTTGATAATTCCTTGGATAATCACTCCATTTAGTATTTTTCTTCTCAAACAATATATAGAGACACTACCTAGAGACATTGAGGATGCAGCAAGAATTGATGGTGCAAATGAATGGTACATTTTATTTAAAATTGTAGTACCTCTATCCAAACCTATATTAACTGTACTCGCCATTTATGTCTTCCTTAGTAATTGGAATTCTTTTCTGTTTCCATTTCTATTTACTAATTTACCAGAATATAGAACACTACCTGTTGGCCTTGCATTTTATTTAGGTAAACAATCAATAGATTGGGGACATTTGATGGCTGGGGCATCTATATCTGCTTTGCCTGTCATAATATTATTTTTATTATTTCAACGTCAGATAATTCAAGGACTTACAGCTGGTGCATTAAAGGAGTAAAAGTAGTATTTTCGGTGTAAGTATAATTCAAATCTAACCTTTATTATTTAACATAAACTTACTGATAAATAATTACTTTAGTAGCTTATTTAAATTAAAAAACTTCGGATATGTTTTACATTTCCGAAGTTTTTCATATTTCATTAATTGCTTTTAATTATTAATTATTAACTTTTGACTTTAAAATAAATTTTTCTCCTAAACTATATGCTCCAAAAATCACAAATGAAAATATTACAGAGCTTATCATTGAATTTTTGTAAAATGGAATAGCTGCTACAAAGCATTCTGTAAAACCTGTTAAAGATTTATCATAGGGCATATTATATATATTAGACCCAAACAACCAAGCACCTAAATTAGTTACAATAAAAAATATTATTGAGCCACCAATGGCATTGAGCAGAATAGTTAGAAACTTTATATTCTTTATAAATAAATTAGCTTGAAGTACTACTAAAAGAAAAGCAGAATATACAAACAAAATAGTATTATGAAAACCAATGTGATATCCGAATAGGGTAGTACTAAATAATTCTAAAAATATATCACTAGCTAGCATAGCAATTATAGGAATCAAGAAAGCAATTTTTTTGTTGTCTGAGAACACATAACCAGCAAAAAGTGCAATACCCATTATTGGCTGAAAATTTGGTAAAATTGGGAACATCCTAAATACAACAGCAATAGCTATCAAACTAGTGGCAAGTAATTTATCATTATTAAAATATTTCATTTTTATTCAATTAATTGTTAAACAAACTATACAAATATAATCAAAATAGAAGAAGTTAAAAATATAAATATTTAGTTTACATAATATAGATTATATAACTATTGTTTTTCATTATTTTTATCTACAAGCATTTGTTTTAAATTTTTGATTAGGACAGTATCATTCTCGTCAATTCTTTTTTCTATTCTTTTAAGCATCTCTTTTTTTATCATTTCCTTCATCAAAACTTCGTTATCTTGAGAAATATTATCGCTCTTTTTTTCTATTTTATTATTATTTTTCATAAATATTCTAAGGATAATTATTTTATATTTTTAGAGTTCACATTTTACCATTTGATTATTATTAATAGTATATTTAGGTTTTCCTTTCAATCTATAGTTATTAAACGGAGTATTTTTAGATTTAGATTTAAAATTATTTTTATCTACCATCCATTCTTCTTCTAAATCAAAAATAGTCATATTGGCTTTCTCACCTATATTAAATTCTACTAGTGGTAATTGAAGTATTTTCCGTGGATTAATAGCCATTTTTTCAATTAATTGAGCTATAGTTAAATGCCCTTTATGAACTAAATACGTTAGAGATAAACCAAGTGATGTTTCTAACCCTACAATACCATTTGGAGCATTCTCTAATTCTACAAACTTTTCGTGAATGGCATGTGGAGCATGGTCAGTAGCAATACACTCAATTGTCCCATCTTTTAATCCTTCGATTAATGCTTCAATATCTTCATCGGCTCTAAGAGGTGGATTCATTTTATAATTACTATCATAATTAATTAGATTAGATTCATTTATAACAAAATGATGTGGAGTTACTTCAGCACTCACACGTAAACCCTTATTTTTTGCATCTCTAACTAATTTGACTGAATTCTTAGTACTTAAATGTTGGGCGTGGTAACGTCTATTCCCCAAATATTCTGACATCATAATATCACGAGCCAAAATAATTTCTTCTGCAATAGATGGATACCCCTTTAGCCCTAATCTATAAGATAAGCGACCTTCATTCATTGCAAAATTTTCTGTAAGAGATATATCTTCACAATGTTGAGAAAGTAGTAAATCCTTTGGAGTCGCATACTCAAATGCTAATCTCATTACTTCAGAATTTGATACTGGTGAACCATCATCAGTAAACATTAATACTCCGTGTTCGTTCAATTCAAGCATTTCTGTTAGTAATTTACCTTCTCTGTCTTTTGTAATTGCGGCAGAAATAAATACATCGGTCAATTTATCTTTACTTTGATTTTTAATATATTCTACTACAGCAGTATTATCGATAGTTGGATTTGTATTTGGCATCACTACTACTCCTGTAAATCCTCCATTAGCAGCAGAAGCAGTACCAGAGTTAGTATCCTCTTTATACTCAAATCCGGGTTCACGGAAATGAACGTGCATATCAAATAATCCAGGTGAGCAAATTAAATTATAACCATCAATTATTTCGTAGGTATCATCTACATTTATTTCAGTTTTAGATATATTTTTTATTATTCCATCTACTATTTCTACATATAAAATATCATCCATATTTTGAAATGGATTAAGTAAACGTATTTTTTTTAAAAGTAATTTCATATATTCCTTATTATATATTCTTTAATTAAATCGTTACAAAAGTAATTCAATTTTAAAAAATAATTAAAAAATATTTAGAGCATTTTTTCTATTAAAATATTTAACTAAAAACGATTTTCTATGAATGGGTGAAATTCCAAATTTATCTAATTTTTCGAAGTGTAGTCTAGTAGCATATCCCTTATGAATATTGAAATCATATTCGGGATAATTAGTAGAAGCTATGTTAATCATCCAATTATCTCTAATTACTTTTG
>JBDHXE010000108.1:0-8406 GCA_039810525.1 Chlorobiota bacterium
TTTTCACAAATTTGTCCGCATATATTAAAAGCAGAGTTCAAATCATCCTTGCCATAAACGGACAACCTATGTTTGGCACCATACAAAGCAGGCCTAATTAATGTGCTCATACCTGCATCGATACCAACAAAATTTTTATAGCTCTTTTTGATACCAGTTATAGAAGAAATAATATATCCAGCATTAGCTATCAAGTACCTCCCTGGCTCTAATATCAATTCTGGTTCTCCAAAATCAAATTTTTGACTTTTCTCTATAAAGATTTCACTAATTAATTTTGCGGTCAAATCAATATCTAATTGCATTTCACCATCTTCGTATGGTATTCCAAACCCGCCACCAATATCAATATATTCGGGTACTGTACCTAATTTAGAAAATATACCTTGAGCTATTCTGAAAAGTTTTTCTACAACTTCGGCAAAATAATAAGGTTCTAAATTATTAGAACCAGTCATAATATGAATTCCAAATCTATTTATTCCATTATTTTGAGCTTCTTTATAAGCTAAAAATGATTTTTCGTAAGGTACTCCAAATTTAGCATCAGTGCCTCCCGTTGTAATTCCTTCAAATCCTCCTCTACCAATACCCGGATTAATTCTAAATGATATTCTCTTAGGGTGATATACTTTAAGTAGTCTTTCAAATGAGCTTATATCATCTAAATTAATTTTAATATCAGGTGATTCAATTTCAGATAAATCGCTAAATGACTCATAATTTCCCGTATATAAAATCCTATTATCTGTAAAACCAGCTAATCTACTCAATTTTAACTCATTAGGAGAAGAGCAATCAACACCACTACCCATTTCATTAAAGATCTTTAAAATATGTAAGTTACTATTTGCTTTTACCGAGAAATGCACATTAGTTTTAGGATAATATTTTATAAAACTTTGTGAAAGATTCTTGTAATTCTCTTCAATCTTCAATTTATCATACACATAAAGAGGAGTACCATACTTCTCAGCCAAGTATTTAATGTCTACGTTGCCTATATAATTTAGCATTATTTCAATTCCCTAAATATATCCGAGTGATTATTGTTACTAAAAAATTCATTATGTAGCATTTCTACTGCCTCTTCTAAATTATTATTACTAATTACTATACTTAAATTTACCTCAGAAGCGCCAAAAGTAATCAAAGAAATGTTAATACCTTTTAATGTATCAAAGAAACGAGCTGCAATTCCAGAAGTAGTTCTAATTCCAGAGCCAATTACTGATATGTTAGCCATATTATCATATTTTTCAATGATTGCAAAACTTGATAAATCCGAAATCAAACTATCCAGATTATCTGAATTATCAACAGTAAGAGATATACTGACTTCAGAAGTGGAGACCAAATCTACTGATATTTTATGAGCCTTAAAAACCTCAAAAACCTTTGATAAAAAGCCAAATGCTCCTAACATTCTATTAGAAATAATATTAATCAAAGTAATATTCCTTCTAAATGCAATTGATTTGATAATATCTGTTACAATTGGATTTTTAGAAATCAGCGTACCTTTGCTATTTGGATTTAATGAATTTAATACATATACTGGTATATCTTTAGAAATTGCTGGATAAATTGTTTTGGGATGCAATACTTTTGCACCAAAATATGCCAATTCTGCTGCTTCCTGATAAGAGACTTGACTTAATAATTTAGTATTTTGTACTAACCGTGGGTCGCAGGACAGAATACCATCTACATCAGTCCAAATTTCCAATGCAGGAGAGTCCAAAGCCCAGCAAACAATAGCCGCAGTATAATCAGAACCGCCACGTCCGAGTGTTGTAATATTGTTATATTTATCAGACGCAATAAATCCACCAGAAACTATATAATTATAATTTGAATTACTTTTGATAAACTCATCTATTTTTAATTTGGTACTTTCGAAATCTAACTCTGCTAAATTATAGTTAGAATCAGTTTTAATTATATCAGTCGAATCGCAATGAACTGAGTTAAGTCCAGCAATTTTTGAATATTCAGCTATTATTTTGGAAGATAGAATTTCGCCTGTAGCCAAAATTAAATCAATTGATTTGGGAGTTAATTCACCTAATACATTTATAGCTTTAAAAATAGACTTTAAATAAGACATATAGTCTTTGATATATATTGGGCTATCAGTAAGCTCGAGCTCACTTGCGACTTCCTGATGAATAAACTCAATTTCATCAGCAATATCATTCACCTCATCTAATTTATGTTCTTTTAATTTATTGCTAATTTGCACTAATTTGTTAGTTATACCAGACATAGCCGAAACTACTACCCAAGCACTAGTATATCTATCCTTTATAATATTTACTACATTTCTAATAGCGATGGCATCTTTGACCGAAGTGCCACCAAATTTCATAACAACCATAAAAAATTTTTGTCTAAATTAATCGTTTCAAAACTAAATATTAACGAGTCTTTGATGAAAAAATTTATATTATTTTTTAGTTTTGTTTTGATTTATATATTGCTATCCTGTACACACCCAGAGGAGAACCCAATTATAGGTCAGCCTGACAGAATTATCATCGCCAAAGTAAAAAACGACAAACTTAAAGAAATATCAGGTATGGCAGTGAGCAAAATTAATAATAATATATTTTGGGTGAACAATGATTCGGGAGATGAAGCTCGAATCTTCGCTATCAATACCAAAGGCGAAATTGTAGCAGAAGTATATTTAAATGGAGCTACTAATATAGACTGGGAAGATATTATTATTGTTAAAAATGATAATGATGATAAACCGATAATCTACATTGGTGATATTGGAGATAATATGGAGCAACGCAATAATTATAAATTTTATGTCTTTCAAGAACCTACTATTGATACCAATAATCTAAATCAGATTATTAAAATTGATAATTATAAAATTATACAATTTAACTATAATGATAAGCCTCATGATTGCGAATCATTTTTTGTATATGATAATAAAATTCATCTACTAACAAAAAGTGATTCTATGTCAAAATATTATATAATCAATCAACCTGATGAACTAAAAGAAAATATAGCAGAATACCAATACGACACAAAAATTGGAAAATATAGAACACGTTATCCTATGTCGAGTATAGTTGGAGCAGACTTATCTAACGATAGGCAGCAGCTATTAGTTAAATCTTATGATTCTATATATTACTACAAATTAGAAGATAGTTGGTATAATACTCTAAAACTCCAACCACAATTTGTAAAATATGTGCCAGAGATACAAGGCGAATCTGTAGCTTGGAACAGTAATGATAGTGGTTATTATACTATTAGCGAAGTTGGTCCAATAAATATTATACCAATATTATACTATTATCACTTTAATGGGCCAATTAATAAATGATAAAATATATCTTTATTTTTGGGATATTTTTAATAATAAACGAAGTATATAGTATTAATCTAAAAGATACCGTCCAAAAAGCTACAAATAACATTATAGTAACTGCTGGTAGAATTAAAGAAGATAACTTTAATAATTTTAATCCAGATGTTCTTATCTCTGATACATTAATACAGAAACTCAATATTAATAATATAGGTGAGATACTCAGTATAAGTCCGGGAATCTTTTTAAAAGACTATGGGGGTATCGGTGGGTTAAAAACTATTTCTTTTAGAGGAACTAGTGCATCACAAAATAAGGTATTATTAAATGGTATAGAACTAAATACATCACAGAATGGAACTTTTGATTTAAGCTTATTACCCGAATCAATGATAAATGCAATAGAAACAGTCAGAGGAGGTATGTCTGTAATGTATGGTTCCAATGCAATAGGTGGAGTGGTTAATATTTTGACTGATGATAAATCTATATTTGAAACTAAATTAAGCTATGGTTCATATAACGATATTACAGCTAATCTAAAAACTACTTCTAATATATCAAAATTTAAAATATCTTCAAATATTGATTATAGACACTCCGATGGAGACTTTGAATTTTATACCAATCAATTTGGTGAGAGAAAAAAAGTAAATCGTACTAATTCTGAGATTAATTTACTAACAGCAACTTTAAATACAAAATACAATTTCAAATCAAGCGACTTGGCACTATTTGTATTGGCATCGTATTCAGACAGAGGGATACCGGGTAGTGTAATACAAGGAAGAATAGAAAATACACTAGCCAAAATGAAGGAAAATAATATATTAGGAGCATTATCCTATAATGTCAATTCAAATTACTATACACTTTCAAATTCCATATCTTTCAAATTAGCTAATATAGATTATACAGACCCTTATCAAATTGGAATAGATGGAAATATTTTGAATAGTGATTTCAAATCAAATGACATTAAATTTACTTCTATATTTGATTTTAATTACTTATTTAATCATAAGATTCTAATAGACTTAGGTTTGAGTAATTTAAGAAGTCCTTTTTTAGATAATAATGATAATTATGTAAACCGAGATAATATTTCAATTGCATATAATATCAGCAAAGCTTTCAAATTTATAGATAATAACTATTTATCAATATTTGCTGGCATGAGGATGGATTATTTTACAAATACACAAAACGGAGTTTCGCCAGCTATCGGATTAGACTACTATCTTAACTCATTGAATACTAATATACTATTTAGTTTATCTTCAAATTATAGAGTACCATCATTCAACGAAATGTATTATCTAAATTATGGTACAAAAGACTTACTACCAGAGAATTCACTTACTTATAATTTTACAATTAAAAATCATATTTTTGACTTTCTTAAAGTCAATATCTCATTCTTTGCAATAAATACAAAAAATTTAATACAATCTATTCCCATTAGCCCAATTAGATGGAGTGCTAAAAATATTGGGCAATCGCTTAATTATGGAATAGAATTTTACAGCGATATTACAATACTAAATAAATATATAAATTTAATAGTAAACTATACTTTACAAAAACCATTAGACAAAACAGAAAATTCTGATTTCTACAATAAGATTATAGCTTATCAACCATTAGAAATGCTCAATGCATATTTATTTTTTACTATCGATAATCTAAATATTAATATAAGTTCTCAATACACAAGCTACAGATATTCATTGCAGAGTAATGATATTAATTCACTACTACCAAGCTACATAATTTACAATTCAGGCTTATCATACCAATTTGATTATAATAAAATAAACTTAATCTTACAATTTAGCGTCAAAAACCTTCTAGACAATAGATATGAAGTAATTAAAAACTACCCTATGCCGGGTAGAATATATAAATTTTCGGTAATTTTTAAACAATTATAATGAAATATATTTTTCTATTTTTTACTATACTAACAAGTTTAACAGCACAACCTTATTATATAGATACAGTTTATTCCTTCCAAAAAGGAAAATTCTTAGAGTATCAAGATTCAATTAATCCATATTACCCCAATAATATCTTTGGTAGGCATTCATCAAAAGCAACTAAAAATATTCCAGAAACATCACAACAAGAAATACTTTCCATAGGTCTTGGAGGTGAGATAATTGTTGGGTTCAAAGACTATATAATCACTGATGGACCAGGAATTGATTTTATTATATTTGAGAATGCATTTATTAATCCAATCAATCAAGGCATATTCGCCGAGCCTGCCATAATATCAGTTAGCTATAATGGAATTGATTTTATTGAATTTCCCTATGATAGTACTACACTAAAAGGATTAGCTGGTATAACTCCAACAAATGGAAAAGTAGAGGCTTCCAAATATCCTGCGTGCGGAGGTGATGGTTTTGATTTGTCTACCATTGGATTAGATAAAGTAAAGTATATTAAAATTAAAGATATTTCATCGATTATTAGTACATTAGACGAAAGTAACATATATTATAATCCCGAATCCATTATCAGTGGATTTGATCTGGATGCAGTAGCAGGTATCAATTTAGCACCTACAATAAGTAAAGTAAATGAACCAGAAGACGATTACAATATCTTTTATAATAATAATTCAGGTATTCTTAATATTTATAGCTATAAGGAAAATAATTTTTCAATTAGGCTCTTCAATTTAATGGGGCAAGTTATTAATAGTAGCAAATATTCCAGAAGAGCAAGTTTGGATATATCCGAATTATTATCTGGAATATACTGGTTAGTAATCAGTGATGAAAATTATTATAAAGTTAAAAAAATTATAAAATAAAAATACCATTAGAACATAGTTATCAATTTGGAAATACAATAATAAGGAGAAAATTATGAAAATTATATCAAAAAACGTAAGTTTGACTTGTGAATTACCCGAAAGATTGGATACATTAAATTCACAAGAATTTGAAGCTGAACTAAATAAATCATTAGATGCAAATCTAAGTAAAATAACTTTTGATTGCGTTAATGTTAATTTTATCTCATCTTATTTCCTAAGAATTTGCTTAAATTTAATTAAACAATATGGAAAAGATAATTTTTCTATAATTAATATTAAACCTGATATTAAAAAAGTATTTATTATTTCTGGATTTGATAAATTAATTAAATTAGATTAAAGATAATCAACTAATTTAACTTAAATATTCTAAATGATTGATTAATCAATAAGCTTAGGAACTATACGTGTTTCTGTTTTTTCGTAAATGTATTTTTCGAATTCGGTAGCCTTAGAATACGCTACATTTATTGATATTAATACATTATCTGTATATACTTCATCTTGCGATATAGCGTAAGATAAAATCAATCTTTTAATTAGAGAAACGTCTTTATAATCACATTCAATTAAATATTTTTTTGTTATATACATAGTTTTGAGAGTAGCATTTTTGAGAGTCTCTTCGGTAGAGTCTGAATAAGCTCTAACTAATCCACCTACTCCAAGTTTTGTTCCGCCAAAATAACGAGTTACAACAACTAAAATATCAGTTAGATTGTATTTGGTGATAGTAAACAATATAGGTTTTCCTGCACTACCTGATGGTTCACCATCATCTGAAAATCTATATATTGAGCCATCAGTAAAATGTCTATATGCGAAACAATTATGTGTAGCGTCAAAATACTCTTGGCGTATTTCTTTTAATAAACTATTTGATTCATCAATATTAGCAGAAGGTATTGCAGTACAAATAAACTTAGAACCTTTTATTTTAATCTCGGTGCTGATTTTATCTATAATTGTATAATATTTATCTTTTTCTGGTATAATTAACATAATTAAAATATATGAAAATTGGAATAATATGTTACCCTACATTTGGTGGTAGTGGTATTGTAGCAACTGAGCTTGGGCTCAAACTCGCTGAGCGAGGTCATCACGTTCACTTTATAAGCTATGCTATGCCTATGCGTCTTGATAAATTCGTAGATAAAGTATATTTTCATCAAGTAGATATACCCCATTATCCATTGTTTGAATTCCATCTTTATACTTTGGCACTTACTGGCAAAATGATAGAAGTTATCAATCACGAAGAGCTCGATATAATTCATGTTCACTATGCTATCCCTCACGCCATAAGTGGAATATTAACTAAAAATATTTTAAAAGATACAAATATAAAACTTTTAACAACATTACACGGCACAGATATTACATTAGTTGGTTTAGAGCTTGCATTCCATCCCTTAGTTAAATATTCATTAGAAAACTCTGATGGTATCACCGCTGTATCCAATTCATTAAAAAATAATACTTTGCAGCATTTTGAAATCAACAAAGAGATTGATGTAATTTATAACTTTATTGATACAGAGCAATACAAAAGAATAGATGCCAATCATATTAGGAAAAAATTAGCGCCCAATAACGAAAAGGTATTAATACATGTTTCTAATTTTAGAAGAGTAAAAAGAGTACAAGATACTATTAGAATATTAAAAGAAGTAATTCAAGACATACCTACCAAACTAATATTAATAGGTGATGGTCCTGAAAGGTCAGATTGTGAAAGATTAACTCGAGAATTAGGGCTTAATGATAGTGTCAAATTCTTAGGAAAGCAATCAGTACTAACAGAGTTGCTATCTGCCGCAGATGTATTTTTGTTACCAAGTCAATCAGAAAGCTTTGGATTATCAGGGTTAGAAGCAATGAGCTGTGGAGTACCAGTAGTTGGCTCTAATATTGGCGGTATCCCAGAAGTAATATCACATGGCAAAAGTGGATATGTTGCCGAATTAGGCGACATAGATAGAATGGCAAAATATGTCAAGGAACTATTAACGAATGAAAAAAAATGGCAATCTTTCTCTCAAGCATCAAGAAGAATAGCAGAAGATAAGTTTAACACAAATGTCATAGTACCACAGTACGAAGCTCTTTATGAAAGATTAATTAATGAAAAATAAAAAAAATACTGTATCATATTATTACGATACAGTATTATACAACTATAGAATTTCCTTAATGTATTACATTCGAGAAATTGAGTTCGTTCATTCTTTTA
>JBDHXE010000109.1:0-8404 GCA_039810525.1 Chlorobiota bacterium
AACTAAATTCATTCTACAAAGATATTGGAGGTAAATTAAAATATGATTATTCAGGTAATACTGCTTGGTTATTAAGCTCCAATTTAAATGCGATTAAATTTGTAGGACTCAAGCCTACTCAAAAATATATTTTATACAATGGATCGTTAGAATGCAGGTTTTTGAAATATGAACTATTTGATGGAAAGCTAAAAGATAAGCAATTATCTTAAATTTTGTAATAAAGATGATAATTCATCGCTATTTTCAAATGCTGATGGGCGAATACGCAAAAGCCTTTTGTGATTTGTAAATTTGATCTTTACTACAGAGTATTTTCTCCTTGTTTTATATATCTTTTCCTTAGTAAACTTGATAAATTCAATATCTCTCAACTGAAATGTTTTACTACCATACCTATAAGAGAAAGTGATACTACCATCTTCAAAAATAATTGATTTTTGCCTATAATATCGCGAAATTAAAGTACCTATAGATACAGACAAAATAATAATTAATAAAATTGATATAGGATCTTTAATTTTAAGACTTAATACTCCTTCTTCCCAAGTACCTACTAATAGAGAATAAATAATTAAAATAGCGCCATATACAGCAATAGTTCGCCAATACAAATCAATATTCTGCTTAAAAATCTTTATATTATTATTTGCTTCCATCATCATCCAAATAATTTATTATATGTCGAGCTACTATATCAGCTGCGTTTTCATGAGCAAATTGTTTAGTATTAATTGACAATTCTCTTAAACTAACCTCATCAAAAATAAGGTTTTTTATTGTTTCAAATAATTTAAATTTTAAATTAGAATCCTCAATTAAAATAGAGGCTCTATTGTCAGATAATATTTTTGCATTAAGATATTGTTCATTATTAGAAGCTGAAGGCAAAGGAATCAAAATTGAAGGCTTACCTAAAATTGCTAACTCTGCCACAGTAGTAGCTCCCGATCTTGATACTACCAAATCGGCCGCAGAATATGCTATATTCATATCATCTATAAAAGTAGTTACATATAGATTATCATACATAGTGCCATTATATTGATAGCTTTTGCCAGTTTGCCAAATTATATTCAAATCTAATTTCACTAAATTATCAATTTGAGATTCTACGGCATTATTTATAGACCTTGCTCCCAAACTACCGCCAAAAATAAATATTGTCTTGCGTTTTGTATCCAGATTAAAAAAATTTAATGCTTCCTCTTTACTAATTAACTTATCGAAAAACTTCCTTAGAGGATTCCCCGAATAAACAACCCTTTTCTGATACTTTGGATTAAAAAAATTAATAGTATTTGGGAATGAAGTGAAAATTATATCAGAATATTTAGCTAATAATGAAATAGTCTTGCCCGGGTTGACATTAGATTCAAGCAGAAACAAAGGAATATGATTAGCCTTAGCAGCAATTCCCGGTGCATAACTAATATAAGCACCAGTACATATTACAGCACTTATACCCTCCTTTTTAATTAATTTATTAATTCTCATCTTAGCTTTAAAGATTTTGAACGGAATAGATAGAGAAATAAGAGATAATCCAGCAAAACCATCTACATCAATAGGTAAGAAATGAAATCCCATTTTTGGAATCAAAGATCCTTCTATCTTATCTCTTCTTCCAGTAAAATAAAATTCAGACTCAGGACTTAATTCCTTAATTCTTTCCATTACTGCTATGGCTGGAAATAAGTGCCCACCAGTACCACCAGCACCTATAAGTATTTTTAACTTTTTCATTCTGAAATATAAAATTTAATTCTTACAAATTTAAAGAGAAAATTAACTTATTTAACAAAAAAATATTATTTTTATGAATTATACAATCGCAAATTAGGGGGAAAAATGAAAAATTTGCTATCAATTATATTAATTATTATAATTACTTCTATTAATCTGTTAGCACAGAGAGATGAAGTTAATAAATATCTTTTGATGGTAGCACAAGGCAAAAATCAGCCTGTAAAAGATAAAATATTGGAATTATTAGCTAAATATCCAGATGACCCTGGTGTTAAATTATTACATGCTACTATTATAGAGAATGCTTATCTGGCAATGGATATCTACAAAAATATTATCAAAGACTATGCTAATAGCGAATGGGCTGATGATGCTCAATGGAGAATAGTACAATTCTACTCTATTGTAGGAGATACTTTGCAAGCTAATAAAGAATTAGCCTTTATGAGAGCCAACTACCCTACATCTCCGTTCTTAGGCCCAGCAAATGATGTTGTAAGATTAGCACTTGGAGTAGCTAAAAGTGAAATTAGACAAACTATGGACTTCAATAGACCAGTCCAAAATAATTTGAACCAAGCAGACCAAAAAGATAAAAAAGAAAATGCCAACCAAGTAATCAAACCTGCAGAAAATGCTGTAAATAATCAAAATAATAATACTAATAAAGAAATTGAGCAAAAAATTAAGCCAAAAGAAGAGACTCCTATTAATGATAACAATAATTCAAAAATCGAAGAAAATGTTTATTATGGATTACAAGTGGCTATATTCTCGGATAGAAATACTGCTGATAATGAAAAAAATAAATTTCTATCTCAAAGGATGAGAACACAAGTGGTAGAAAAAAATATAGACGGGCAAACAAAGTATGCTGTTGTTATTGGGCATTACTCATCTATCGAGTCAGCAGAAGCTGCAAAAATAATAGTAGCTCAGCAATGCAAATGCGACCCAATTATTTATAAAAAATAAAACTTTATATCAAACATCTATAATCTTGTTAATATTAATTAATCAGAGGTTATAGATGTTTTACTTAATTAAATTGCTATTTACATTTGTACTATTAGCAATTATTGGCTTTAGTTATAACTTAACCTTAGCAAAAGATGATGCAACAAATAATTCTATTTATGATTTTAAATTGAAAGATATTGATGGCAAAATTGTTGACTTCTCTAAATACAAAGGTAAAGTACTTCTTATTGTAAATGTAGCTTCCAAATGCGGGTTTACTGAGCAATATACTGATTTGCAAATACAATATTTGCGATATAAAAATAAAGGCTTTGAGATTTTAGCATTCCCTTGCAATCAATTTGCCAATCAAGAGCCCGGTACTAATTCTGAAATTAAAGAATTCTGCCAGAAAAAATATGACGTATCATTTCAATTATTCGATAAAATTAATGTAAATGGCGAAGATCAATCACCTTTATATAAGTTTTTAAAAGAAAATCAAAATGATAAAAGTGATATTAAATGGAATTTTGAAAAATTCTTAATTAGTAAAGATGGTAAAACTATTACAAGATACTCACCAGAAACTACGCCGGTAGATTTAGATATACCTATTAATAAATTAGTTTTCTCTAATTAAGGAATACATAATGAACAAGATAACGTTGTTTTCGATTATATTATTAATTATTTTTGGCTTTGATACTATGGCTAATCCATTATTAGAACCTTTTAATACACCTTTTGGTGTACCACCGTTCGATAAAATTAAAAACGAAGACTTTATGCCCGCTTTCAAAGAAGCTATGGCTCTGCACAACAAAGAAATAGATGCTATTATCCATAATAAGCAAAAGCCAACATTTGCCAATACCATAGAAGCTTACGAGATTAGTGGTGAATTATTAAATCAAATTTCTACAATATTTTTTAACCTAAATTCTGCAAATACTAATCCAGAGCTACAATCTATTGCTCGCGATATCACTCCATTGCTCTCTGCTCATTCAGACGAAATTATGATGAACAAAGAATTGTTCAATAAGGTAAAATATGTATATGATGAGAGAGATAAATTAAATCTAAAACCGTTTGAAATGAGACTTCTCGAAGAAATGTATAAAAACTTTGTTCGCCAAGGAGCCAATCTATCTCCAACTGATAAGGAAAAATTAAAAGAAATTAACAAAGAACTATCTGTACTAACCCTTAAATTCGGAGAAAATGTACTGCAAGATGTTAATATATTTAGGTTAGTCATTGATAATAAAAATGATTTAGAAGGCCTAATGCAATCAGATATTGAAGCTGCTGCCGAAACTGCTAAACACGAAAAAATGGACGGTAAGTGGGTGTTTACCTTGCAAAACCCTAGTGTAATGCCATTCCTACAATATGCCAAAAATCGTGAGCTTAGAAAAAAAATGCAGCAAGCATATATCAATAGAGGCAATAATAACAACGATTACGATAACAAAAAAATCATTAATGATATTGTGAACCTTAGATTGAAAAGAGCCAATCTACTTGGGTACAAATCCCATGCACAATATGTGCTCGAAGAAAATATGATTAATACCCCAGACAAAGCTATGAAACTATTGATGGAAATTTGGAAACCTGCTTTGGAAGTTGCTAAGAACGAAAAACAGGAAATGCAAAAATTAATCAATGACGAAGGTAATAAATTTAATCTTGAAGCCTGGGACTGGAGATATTATGCAGAAAAAGTAAGAAAAGCCAAATACGATTTGAACGAAGAAGAGTTAAAACCTTACTTCAAATTGGACAATGTAAGGCAAGGGGCTTTTGATGTTGCCAACAAATTATATGGAATCACATTTAAAGAAAGAGACGACATACCCAAATATAATAGCGAAGTAAGAACTTACGAAGTATTCAATTCAGACGGTTCTCATCTAGGAATACTATTTATGGATTTTCATCCAAGAGCGGGCAAAAGTAGTGGGGCGTGGATGACTAATTATAGAGAGCAATATCATAAAGCAGGCAAAAATATTGATCCAATAGTTAGTTTAGTTTTTAATTTTACAAGACCTACTGCCGAAACACCTGCACTATTAACTTGGGATGAGACCGAAACCCTATTTCATGAATTCGGACATGGGCTGCATGGATTGTTTGCAAATTCTAAATTTAGGTCACAATCTGGTACTAATGTTGCTAGAGATTTTGTAGAATTACCATCACAAATTATGGAGCACTGGGTAGCTGAGCCAAGTGTACTTAAAATGTATGCTAAAAACTATAAAACTGGTGAAGAAATACCAAATGCCCTTATACAGAAAATCCAAAATAGTAGATATTTCAATCAAGGATTTGCCAATGTAGAATTTGTAGCCTCAGCTATATTAGATATGAAATATCATACAATTGAAAAACCAACCACTATTAAAGCTGATGAATTCCAAGCCAAAGTTGCAAAAGAAATAGGATTAATTCCAGAAATCGCTTATAGACATGGTAGTACTCAATTTAGCCATATATTCGATGGAGGTTACGACGCTGGGTATTATAGCTACCTATGGGCAGGAGTATTGGACTGCGATGCATATCAAGCATTTGAAGAATCAGGTATATTTAACAAAGAGACAGCACAAAAATTTAAAGATAATATATTATCCAAAGGAAATACGGAAGATCCAATGAAATTATATATTAAATTTAGAGGAAAAGAACCTACAATAGAAGCATTATTGAAAGATAGAGGTTTAAAATAATATTAAAATAATATATTAAAGGGGGTTGTCTCATAAGTTGTACTATTTCTTTATTAAGAAATAGTAATATATTGGAATAAATATTGAAAAGGTATATATAATATAAAACTATGATAATAAGCGATTTACAATAACAAGTCGTCCTACACTTTCGATGTGTAGGATAACTGGAGAATTAAAAATTAAATCATTGCTGCTGATTTATGAGACAGCCTCTATTTTTTTATCTATATATACTCTTTGATTCTTCCCATAATTTGTCCATATCCTGCAATGACATTTCATTCAGATCTTTTCCTAATTCTATAGCTCTTTGTTCAATAAATTGAAATCGAGACTTAAATTTATTATTAGTAAGATGGAGTGCTTCTTCTGCCACAATTCCCTCATGTCTTGCTGCATTTACAATCGCGAATAAAAAATCACCCAATTCTTGTCTTGCCTTCTCCTTATCATTTTTGGATAGCTCATATCTAAACTCCTTTAATTCTTCCTCAACCTTTTGCCATACATCATCTTTATTATTCCAATCAAAACCAACCTTAGAAACTTTATGTTGAATACGTTCAGCTTGTAATAAAGCCGGCAATGATTTAGGTACACCAGCCAAAGTGGATCTGATTTGATTCTCATCGTTCTCGCTTTTCTTAATTCGCTCCCAATTTTGTGAGACTTGTGTATCATTATCAATAGCTACATCACCAAATACATGAGGGTGTCTTATTATCATTTTATGAGATATTTTATCTATTACTTTAGCTAAATCAAAAGCTTTGCGCTCATCAGCTATTACAGAGTGCATCACAATATGCAATAAAATATCACCCAATTCTTTAGCGAAATCGTCATCATTCTTGTCATAAATTGCATCAATGGCTTCGTAAGTCTCTTCAATTAATAAATTAGCTATAGATTCATTAGTTTGTTTCCTATCCCAAGGACATTCTTTACGAAGAATCTTTACTATCTCTACAAAATTTGCAAATTGAGATAAATAGTCATCTGGGTTAGAAGGGATCGGAATTTCTATTCTAGAATTTTGCACTTTTACATTCCATATTTTGTCAAAAATATAAAGACGATTTAATTAAATTAAAAGATTTTATAAAAACTTATTTTTTTATTAATACTACTTTTTGTTATTTTGTAACATATATAATACAAATTTTAAAAAATATGAATAAAAATGTTTATGCTTTAATACTCGGCGTATCAAGCGGTTTTGGTAAAGCTACTGCTTTGGAACTTGCCAAAAATGGCTACAATATAATTGGGGCTCATCTTGATATGGGGTCCAACAAATTGAAAGTAGAAGAATTTAGAAAGGAAATAGAAGACTTAGGAGTTCAAGCAATTTTCTTTAACGCTAATGCTGCCGATGATGAAGTACGAAAATCGATAATTGAGGAATTAAAATCTACTCTAAATAATGGTCAAGAGCACCAAATTAGAATACTATTACATTCGTTAGCATTTGGAGCCTTGAAACCATTGTTTTCTAAAGATCCTTCAATAGCTTGTAGTAAAAAGCAAATTGAAATGACTATGGATGTAATGGCTAATAGCTTAGTATACTGGGTACAAGACTTGTTTGTAAATAACCTATTAGCAAACAATTCACGTATTTTTGCTCTATCGAGTATAGGCTCAACCAAAGCAATGAATAATTATGGAGCTGTCTCAGCCGCTAAATGTGCCTTAGAATCTTATATTCGCCAAATTGCTTTCGAACTTTCGGAATACCATATTACTGCCAATGCAATATTAGCAGGTATGACTGATACACCAGCAAGCAACAAAATACCGGGATTTACTCAAATGCTTAATCATGCCAGAGAGAATGGCTTATTTGGTAGAAATACTTTGCCAGAAGATGTCGCAAAAGTTATTCTTAAACTATCAGACGAAGAATTTTATTGGATTACAGGGCAGACTATTGCAGTAGATGGGGGAGAAAGTATAATTAATTTTGTTGAAACACATGGATAATTTATGAATAAAAATGCACTTATATTAGGAGTATCTTCTGGTTTTGGTAAAGTTACAGCCTTAGAATTAGCCCAAAAAGGCTATAATATATATGGAGCTCATTTGGACTTAGGCTCTGCGCGCCTTAAAGCCGAAGAATTCAAAAATGAACTATTAGAATATGGTGGCAAAGTAGAATTTTTCAATATAAATGCTGCAGACCAAGCTGCAAGAGAAACTACAATTAATGAAATTAAAGAAGCAATCTTATCTAATAGTGATGAAAAATTTATTAGAGTATTTTTGCATTCTATTGCATTTGCTGCATTAGGCCCACTTATAGATAAAGATAAAAATAAGCAAATTACTCAGAAAAAGTTAGAAATGTCTATGAATGTAATGAGCAATAGTTTGCTCTATTGGGTACAAGATTTGTTTCATGCCGATCTTCTAAAACACCATAGTAGAATATTTGCGATGACAAGTAATGGTTCTGGACAAGCAACAAATCAATATGGACCAGTATCAATGGCAAAAGCATCCATCGAAGCACTTATAAGACAGATAGCTTTTGAGCTTGCCCCTTATGGTATTACAGCTAATTCAATATTGGCAGGTCCTGCCGAAACTCCTGCATCATCAAAGATCCCTGATTTTGATAAAATGCTTAAATTTGCTAGAGATTTTAATCCATTTCAGAGAAATACTGTACCAGAAGATATTTCAAGAATCATTTCACTATTAGCTTCAGAAGATTCTTATTGGCTTACAGGACAAGTAATAAATGTAGATGGTGGGCAAAGCCTATTTACATACTTACCCGAATATTTTGGTAACAATAGTTAAAAAAAAACGGAGGATGTCTCATAAGTCAGAGGCAATGATTTAATTTTTAATTCTTCAGAAGTCCTACACTTTCGAAAGTGTAGGACGTCTTGAAACACTATAAAGCACAGCTATAAACACACCTATTAATGCAAGTA
>JBDHXE010000110.1:0-8404 GCA_039810525.1 Chlorobiota bacterium
GTAGAGTATCCTCATGGCGGATTTAATCTTGTTGGTTCGAGTTCATTCCCATTTTTTGGATTCAAAACAACTCCCGGGCTTAGACCGCCTAATGCAAGGCTTCAGGATAATTATCGCCAGCAGACTACATTGGAATTAAGGTCTTCACGGCCGCTCTGGGAGGGAGCAAGATTAGATGTCAATTGGAAGACTGAGATGGGCTATAATCGCAATCAGACTGTTGTAACAGATGCTTTTGGCAATCAGTCATTTATTAATGTGATAGGCACAGAATCTTTTAATAGAACTTTTCTTACATTTCCATCGTTCTTCGGTATTAATATATTTAATAATAATATGGAAGGAGTTATAGCGGCATATAATCGTAGAAAAGTGAAGATTGATGATGATTTCAATAATGGAAAGATTGATGAAATGCAGAAAAATCAGCAATATAAAGAGGCTCTAAGCTCCGCATTTTATGAAGGTTTGGAGGCATTTTCTATAACTGGTGGCAATGCTGGACGTTTCTTGCCAGCTATTAATTGGGCGATTAGGTGGGAAGGTCTGGAAAAGTTTGAATTATGGAAAGATTATGTAAAGAGAATGACTTTTGATCATCAATATACATCTACTTATCAAGAGAATGCTCAGCTTACTGATAATGGTAAAGCAATTCAGACGCAAACTGTTCAGTATGGTTTCCAACCATTGCTTGGGCTTAATGCATCGTTTGATGAAGAGAAGTTTGACGGCTTGCTTACAGCTACTCTGAGATGGTCTTATACCAATTCGTTCCAGATTAATGCAGCTGCGCCTTCTACGGTTAATTCACAATCTACTAATGAAATAACTGCACAGGGTAGCTATACTATGCGTGGTTTTGAGTTTCCTTTGTTTGGTATTAATTTGAAGAATGATTTTGAATTGAGCTTCTTGTTTACATATAAATCTAATGGAAGAACAACTTTTGATGTAACTAAAAAGCCGGAAGATTATTCTGGAGATAAAAAAGGAGGCGAAACTTTAGATGGTAATACACAAATTATTGTGGAGCCACGCGCACGCTATTCGTTGAGTAGTAGATTAACTGCTTCATTTTTTACCCGTTATGAAGGAACTTTTACAGAGGGAGCTGCAAGGCCGGGATTTCATTCTTTTCAGGTGGGATTTGATTTGAGACTATCTATAGCAGGCGGAAGATAATAGAAAATAATGTTATAAAAAATTAGTCTTTATTTTGATTTTAAAAAATATATAATGGGATAGTATGTGTGGAATAGTTGGATATGTAGGCAACGATAAGGTTTCTAATATCTTGATGAATGGGCTGAAAAGGATGGAATATCGGGGCTACGACTCTGCGGGTCTGTCTATAATCCAAGATGGCAAAATATATACAATCAAGAAAAAGGGTAAATTAGGCGAATTAGAAAAATTGGTGGATCATTCATTTTTTTTCTCTACTATTGGCATTGCACATACTCGTTGGGCTACTCATGGGTATCCTAATGATATTAATGCTCATCCGCATTCTGATAATTCTGGTAATATTACTATAGTGCATAATGGTATAATTGAGAACTATGCTGTGCTCAAAAAGGCTTTGCTTAATGAGGGTTATTTTTTTAATACAGATACCGATACGGAGGTTCTAGCAGTTTTTATAGGTGCTATGTATAATAAAGTAAATGATCTGGAGACTGCTGTAAGATTGGCTCTTAGTGAGGTAAAAGGCACTTATGGTCTTCTGGTATTAAGTAAGTATCAGCCAGATACTATAATAGCGGCGAGGTGTGGCTCACCTTTATTGGTGGGTATAGGTGATAATGAATATATTGCTGCTTCTGATGCTTCTGCAATTATTCAATTTACTAATCAAGTGATTTATTTAGAGGATAATGAGTTAGCTGTAATATCGCGTAATGGCTATTACACTAAGACAATTGATAATGAAACTACACAAAGGGAAATTGAAGAGATAGAATACGATCTGGAGCAGATAGAAAAGAGTGGATTTGATCATTTTATGCTAAAAGAGATTTTTGAGCAACCAGAAACTATTCATAATGCTTTTAGAGGGCGATTATTGGCTGACGATGGTGAAATTAAACTTGGTGGACTGAGGAATATTGAAGATAAATTGAGGAATTGTAAGAGGGTAATTATCACTGCTTGTGGCACATCGTGGCATGCAGGATTGGTAGGTGAATATATTATAGAGAATTTGGCTAATCTACCCGTAGAGGTAGAATATGCTTCCGAATTTAGATATAGAAACCCAATAATCTATAAAGATGATTTAGTAATTGCTATTTCGCAGAGTGGTGAAACTGCTGATACGTTAGCTGCTGTGAAAGAGGCTAAGCAAAAGGGAGCTACTGTGGTAGGGGTGGTAAATGTAGTTGGCTCTACAATAGCGCGTGCCACTGATGCTGGTGTGTATATACATGCTGGCCCTGAAATAGGTGTAGCATCAACTAAGGCTTTTACTTCGCAAATTACTGTGTTGCTTTTGATTGCTTTGAAATTAGGTAGGATGAATCAGCTAAGTAAGCAATCTGCAATTCAAATATCTAAGGAATTACAAAATATTCCTAATAAAATTAATAAAATATTAGAACAATTTGAAGTAATAAAAGAAATAGCCACTCATTTTGTAAATACTAAGAATTTCTTGTATCTTGGTAGGGGATTTAATTTCCCTGTAGCTTTGGAGGGTGCTCTGAAACTGAAAGAGATATCTTATATTCATGCCGAAGGCTATCCTGCTGCTGAGATGAAACACGGACCAATAGCTCTGATAGATGAGAATATGCCTGTGGTATTTTTGGCTACTCGTGATGATATTTACGATAAGGTAATTTCAAATATAGAGGAAGTAAGGGCTAGAAAGGGAAAGGTAATAGCAATCGCTACTGAAGGTGATACTAAGATAAAGGAAGTATCGGATTATGTAATATATATTCCTGATACTCATAATATTTTGATGCCAATATTATCTGTAATACCATTGCAGTTATTGGCTTATTATATGGCTTATTTTCTTGGATGCGATATTGATAAACCAAGAAATTTAGCAAAAAGTGTAACTGTAGAATAGGATAATTATAATGAAAGTATCTGTAATTGGGTTAGGTTATGTAGGGCTACCGCTTGCTTGTGCAATAGCATTAAGAACTAACAACAGAGTAATAGGGTATGACAAAAGTTCTCAAAAAATTGATTTAATTAAAAAAAGAGTATCGCCAATAGATGATGCTCAATGTGAAATTGATCTTAAAACTGCTAATTTGGAATTGGATACCAATTCTGATGTTATTGCTGATAGTGATATATATATAGTGTGTGTGCCTACTCCTGTGCTGAATGATTATACTCCCGATCTGACACCTGTAAGGAATGCTACTAAAGATATAGCTAAATATTTAAAAAAGGGGCAGACTGTGGTAATAGAGTCTACTATCAATCCGGGTGTATGTGAGGAGATAGTAGTACCAATATTAGAGAATGCTACTGGTATGATTGCAGGCACTGATTTTGATGTAGCTCATTGTCCTGAAAGAATTAATCCGGGCGACCCAAAATGGAATGTATATAATATACCAAGGAATATTGGCTCTACTAATCCAGAGAAGACTAAAATGCTGGCTGAATTTTATCGTAGTTTTATAAGTGCTACTATTAATGAAATGCCTAATTTGAAGACGACTGAAGCTACCAAAATAATTGAAAATACGTTTAGAGATATTAATATAGCTTTTGTAAATGAGCTATCTAAATCTTTTGATGTATTGGGGATTGATCTAATGGCTGTAATAAGAGGTGCTTCTAATAAACCGTTTGCATTTATGCCTCATTTCCCAAGTTGTGGAGTGGGAGGCCACTGTATTCCTGTAGATCCTTATTATTTGATAGAGCGTGCTAAACAGAGCGGTTTTGACCATAAGTTTTTGAAATTGGCTCGCGAAATTAATAATTCGATGCCCGAATATACTATTGATTTGTTAGCTGATGCTCTTAATAAATTTGAAAAGCCTATTAAGAATACTAAAATAGGTCTATTGGGGCTCTCTTATAAAGCGAATGTTGGTGATATTAGAGAAAGTCCATCTATAAAATTAGAGAGTATTTTGTTAGAAAAGGGTGCCGATCTTTTGGTGTATGATCCTTATTTTATGGATAGCAGTAATGTAGGTTCGTTAGATGAATTGCTTGAAAAGTCGTATGCTATTTTGGTAGCAACAGATCATAATGAATTTAAGGAAATTGCTGCTGATACTTTGGCCAAAAGTGGTGTTAGAATAGTAATAGATGGTAAGAATTGCTTGGATAAAGGGGCTATAGTAAGTAAAGGAATTTATTATAAAGGAATAGGCTTTTAATCTCCTATTCCTTCTATTGGAATGTATTTTTTGATTGTTAGTATGTTTTTGTCGTCTTTACGCTGGTAGTGGTGCTCGTCCATTATATTTTTCATAAGATGTATTCCTAATCCTCCGATACGCCTTTTTTCTAAAGGTGCATTTAGATCTTGGACTCTATAATTCAATGGATTGAAGGGGATCCCATCATCTATAATAGTTGCTGTAAATATATTATTGTCTAATTCTACAATTATTTCTATTTTATGATTGTTGCTATCTTTGAATCCATAGTGAAGTATGTTGGTAAACATTTCTTCTATTACTAAATTGAGTTTGATACAAGTCCCTTCATTGATTAGTTTGTCTTTAACTAATCCTTCTATAAAGAATCGGAATTGCTCCATTTCTTTTAAGTCATTATCTAATATTAAATGTTTAGCTATCACTTTTTTTTATTTAACAATTTCCCAATATAGTTCTTTTCTTAAATCTTTTAACCAACTTTCGTATAATAGTTTCTTTTTGTATTCGGTAGCCATATTTTCTATTTCTTTGCTGTCTGTTTCTAATGAAGCTTTGTGTGCAGGAAGAGTTAGTTTTTTGTATAGTATATGGTATGAAATATCGTTAGGCTCATTTTTATAAATAATCGGCTCAGAAGTTTCTCCATCTTTGAGTTTGGTAAGTATATTTTTGATATTATCTGGCAAATCATTGAGGCTTACATTTCCTAAATATCCACCGAAGCTTCTGGAATCTTTGTCATCGCTATATATTTTGGCTAACGAATCGAATGGTATCCCTTCTTTTACTTTTTGTCTTATTTCGTTAAGTGAGCTAATAGCTTTTTGTGATTCGTCTTCTGTAGCACCGAATTTGAATAGTATATGTCTTGTTTTGATAGCATCTGGCTTTTTTTCAATAGTTTGTATTAAATGAAAGCCAAATGGTGTCTCAATAGGTTGTGATAGCTCACCAGTAGAAAGTTTGAATGCAGCATTTTCGAATTCTGGAAATAGTTTACCTTTGTTGAACCAACCTAATTCTCCACCATCGGCTGCTGTACCAGGGTCTCCACTGTATTTTTTGGCGAAATCAGCAAAATTGCCGCCAGCTAGGATAGAGTCGCGTACTTTGAGTGCTAAGTCGTATAATTCTTTTTTAGTTTCGTTGCTAGCAGCTACTTTTTTGACTATATGGTACAATTGTATAGATTCTGGAAGCATTGGTAGTGTATCTTTGTTCTTATTATAGAAGTCTTCTATTTCTTTTTGAGTTACTTTGATATCAGCAAATTTTTTGGAAATAAGTGTTTGTACTAATAGATTTTGCTTTATTTTATCTTTTATTTCGTTTTTCATCCTTGGGATAGACATACCGTACACTTGCTCTACTCTTTTTTCGGAGCCAAATCTTTTAATTTCGGATTGTATGTGCATTTCAATTCTTTGAGATACTTCTTCGTCGCTTACAATTACCGAATCTTTGATGGCTTTGCTAACGAGTAATAACTGGTCTATCAGACTATTGAGTACTTTGTCGCGTGTATCTTTGTCGTTTATGTTGATGGATTTGTCCATTTGGCTCATAAAATACATTTGACCATCTAAGTCAGATTTTAGGATAACTTCATCTCCAACAATTGCAACTATTTTATCAATTGATTCGCCACTTGAAGGTAGCAATGGGTTAGATTTGTTTACTTGGCTAATTAATTGATTGGTATTAATAGCAAGTATTAAAGCAAGTGTTGTTATTATTAATTTTTTCATTATCTTATATTAATTATTTCTTCTATGTTTTTATCTAAAATTTTGACTGGAAATTCCTTTTTTATTTTATTGAGCCATTTGTCTAATAGCTCTTTTTGTAAAACTTCTTGAAATAAGGGTGCTATATCTGGTATAGCTTCTTCGAATTTCTTAGGTCTTGGTGCTTGGTATTTATTAATTTTGATTACGGAATAACCAGTTCCATTTCTAAATGGTGGTAGCACATCTCCAACTTTTGCTTTGTCTTCCATTGCATTTTTGGCTAAATTGTTGGTAACTGCTGACTGAAAGCCCCAATTACCCATTTTTTCTCTATATCCATCTCTTTGAGTTTCTTTTTGGGCTATACTTTCTATGTTTTCGCCTGATTTTATTCTGTTATATACGTCTTTGGCGTTAGAATCATTCAATAGAAATACTTCTGTGATATCATACATATCATCGGTATAGAATTTCTTGGAAAGAGTATCGAAAAATTTGTGTGCTTGAGTCGAATCAAATTTTAATTTGTCCCATACTTCGATAGCTTCTACCTTGAACAATAGTATTCCGTCGCTAAATTCTTTCATAAGCTCTTTAAAATCTGGGTATTCTTTTTCTAAGTTTTGTGTAGCATGGTCAAACACAAGTGGGTTAGCTAAAATTTTAATAGCTTTGGTAAATCCGTCTTTGTTGGTTGGTACAGCTCTTAGGTCAGGTTGTTTGTTGATTTTATCTAATAAGTATTCTACATTATAATCTTTGTTGAGTACAGTAAATAGCTTTTCTTTGTATATATCTTTGTTTATTTCGTCGCTCCACCCTTCTTTTAGAGTAGTTTGATTGGTATCTAAATTGGCTGTAAGATTGTCTAATATATTGGTGTAGATTTTGAAACCACTAATATTTCTAAGAGAATCGAGGAATTCGTTTTTGTCTTCTTCGAAATATAGTCTTTTGTAAATTTTTCTAATATCAGCTCTTTCTTTTTCTAAATTAGGTTCTTGAGATGAGTTTCTACGTATAATATGGTAACCAAAATCTGTTTTTATTATTCCAGAAATCTGGCCATCTTTCAAATTGTATAAGGCGTTTTCAAATTCTTTGGCTAATGGATATCCATTAGATGCTTGCCCAGTTGATCGAGAATATAGATCACCTAAATCGCCGCCTTTTACGGCAGTGTTTTTGTCGTCTGAATTGTCTTTTGCTAATGTTGCAAAGTTAGCACCGTTTTTTAATAATTTTAATAAGCTATCGGCTTTTTTATAAGCGCTGGTAGTATCGCGTATTTCGGTTGAAATTAATATATGGCTTGCATCTACTAATATTCTATCAGCAATATCTTCTACTTTGATGATAAAATATCCAAAGTTAGTTTTGATAGGTTGGTGATAGTATTGACCTTTGGGTGTATTGAATATAGCTAATTCAATGGGTCGTTGAACTTTGCCGCTGGTAATATATTGTTTTATTAATCCGCCATTATTGGCAGTTTCTTTGTCTTCGGAATAAATTCTGGCAATATCTTCGAATTTTTTGCCTTGATTAAGTTCGTTTAGTGCTTCGTTAATCTTATTAAGAGCAGCAGTTGTGTCGGGCTGCGGATCGTATTTGATAGGAATAAGAATAATACCTACAAGATATTCTTTTTTACGCTGTTGAGTAAGGTAGTCTACCCATTTATCGGTTAATTTTTTGTCATAGAAGAATGTTTCTGATAATATTTTTCTATTTTGCTGAATGTCAGATAATACTTCAGGGTCTTTATCGAATCCTCTTTTGATAGCATCGTTTACTTTTAATCTAAATTTTGAATATAATTTAGCAAATTCGATGATCGAATCTTTTGGTAAAGCAAAGAGGTTGTCATTTTTTCTATTTAAATTTTTCTTATAAGCATTTTGTAATTCTTTTGCGGTAATTTTTTCTTTTCCAACTTCCATAATTACAATATCATCAGTATTGTTACTTTTTTGTTGAGAATGGGCATTAATTATGCTCAATAAAACGGCAATTCCAATTATAAAAGTATTTTTTAGCATTATTCTTTTATCCATATTTTTTTACAAAAATTACGTAATCAATTATATTAAAACGATTAAGTATCATTATATGTTACATAAGTAATCGGCAACATCACAAATATTGCCAGCTCCAATAGTCAAAAATATATCTCCGGGTTTCAATATATCTTTGATTTTTTCTTTTAATTCATTAATTGTTGGGATATATATTACATTTTTATGTCCCATTGCAATGCACTCATTAGCAATAAGTTTGCCATTTATTCCTTCTATTGGTAAT
>JBDHXE010000111.1:0-8402 GCA_039810525.1 Chlorobiota bacterium
GAAAACGGTATTATTAAAATTGGTTCTAAAATTCAAGAAGGCGATATCTTAATTGGAAAAATTACACCAAAAGGTGAGACAGATCCCACTCCAGAAGAAAAATTATTACGTGCTATATTTGGCGATAAAGCAGGCGATGTAAAAGATGTTTCATTAAAAGCTTCGCCCGGTCTTAAAGGCGTAGTTCTCAATACCAAACTTTTTACACGTAGATTGCTTACAATGGACAAAGATGCACGTGCGTTGGAGAAAAAACGCCAAGATATGATTGCTAAACATGAAAAAGACACTATTTATAAATTAGATAAAGAATGTGCAAATCGTCTAGCTAAATTATTAGATGGTGAAAAAATACTTGGTCTAAGACTGACTAACGGAACTACTGTATACCGTGCGGGATCTAAAATTTCTGCAAACGACGTAATTAAAAAATATAATGATGATGAATTGAAGTTAGAATTCTTAGATTATGACCAACCAATTCTTGCAGATGAAGAAAAAAATAAATTCTTAACCGAAATGATCCAAAACTTTTTAGCTAAAAGAAATGATGAAAAATCACGATTTAGAGCTGAAAAGAATAAATTAGCCGCAGGTGATGAACTTCAGCCCGGTATTCTACAAATGGCAAAAGTTTATGTTGCTAAAAAACGTAAATTGCAAGTAGGTGATAAAATGGCTGGACGCCACGGTAACAAAGGTATAGTATCAAAAATCGTAGCTCCAGAAGATATGCCATACTTGCCAGATGGTACACCAGTAGATATTATCCTTAACCCATTAGGTGTGCCTTCAAGAATGAACTTAGGTCAATTATATGAAACTGCCTTAGGGTGGGCTGGTGCGAAATTAGGCGCTTATTTCGCTACACCAATATTTGATGGCGCTACTTGGGATCAAGTTGGGGATTATTTAGAAAAAGCAGGTTTGCCTAGAGATGGTAAAGCAAGATTAATAGATGGTAGAACAGGGGATTATTTTGATGAAAAAGTTACCGTTGGTATGATATATATGCTTAAATTGTCTCACTTAGTTGCAGATAAATTGCATGCACGCTCCATTGGACCTTATTCATTGATTACTCAACAACCTTTAGGTGGTAAAGCACAATTTGGTGGGCAACGTCTTGGAGAGATGGAAGTATGGGCACTAGAAGCTTATGGCGCAGCTCATACTTTACAAGAAATGCTTACAGTAAAATCAGATGATGTGATTGGTAGAGCTAAAATGTACGAATCAATTGTAAAAGGCGAAAATATGCCAGACCCTAATATTCCAGAATCATTCAACGTATTAATTCGTGAATTACAAGGTCTATGTTTAGATGTAAAAATTGAATAATTAATTATCCGGTTTTTTTTAATAAATTAATTTTTAATAAAATTTAAGGAGTAAATAAATGCAATCAATACCAGTAAGCAAAAAGGTATTCAAAAAAATATCAATTAAGATTGCCTCACCCGATGATATTTTAAATAGATCAAGAGGTGAAGTTACAAAGCCGGAAACTATTAATTACCGTTCATTCAGACCGGAAAAAGATGGCCTATTCTGCGAAAAAACTTTTGGACCAATTAGAGATTGGGAATGCGCTTGTGGTAAATACAAGAGAATTAGATACAAAGGTATAGTTTGCGATAGATGTGGAGTAGAAGTAACTCAAAAGTCTGTTCGCCGTGAAAGAATGGGACATATTATGCTAGCTGTACCTGTTGTTCATATTTGGTTCTTACGCTCTTTGCCAAGTAAAATCAGCGGAGTGTTGGGTATGCCTACCAAAGATATTGAGCGTATTGTTTATTACGAATCTTATGTTGTAGTACAACCCGGTAAAACTGGGCTACAATCCAAAGACTTGCTAACCGAAGAACAATACTTAGATATAATGGATAATTTGCCTAAAGAAGAACATAATTTAGATGATGAAGACCCTAATAAATTTATAGCATTAATAGGTGGCGAAGCCGTTAAAGAATTACTCAAAAGAGTAGATCCAGAAAAAGATTACTATAGATTAAAAGGCGATCTGAAAGTTGAAACTTCACAACAGAAAAAAGCTGATCTGCTTAAAAGATTACGAATATTAGATGCTTTTAAAAATAGTCAAAGTCCAGAATTCAGAAATGAACCAAGCTGGATGGTTCTTGATGTAGTGCCAGTAACCCCACCAGATTTGAGACCACTTGTTCCATTAGAAGGTGGTAGATTTGCTACTTCAGATTTGAATGATTTATACCGCAGAGTGATTATTAGAAATAATCGTCTCAAAAGATTAATTGATATTAAAGCTCCAGAAGTTATCTTGCGAAATGAAAAAAGAATGCTTCAAGAGGCTGTAGATGCACTATTTGATAACAGCCGTAGAGCGGTAAGAAGTGAATCGCAAAGAGCACTTAAATCATTAGCTGATACTTTGAAAGGAAAAACTGGACGCTTCCGCCAAAATCTATTAGGTAAAAGAGTTGATTACTCTGGGCGTTCAGTTATCGTAGTAGGTCCAGAATTAAGAATATTTGAATGCGGTTTACCAAAAGATATGGCAGTAGAGTTATTTAAGCCATTTATAATACGTAAATTAATCGAACGAGGGCATGTAAAAACTGTTAAAAGTGCTAAAAAATTAGTAGAGCGCAAAACAAATGAAGTTTGGGATATTCTCGAAAAAGTGATAGAAGGGCACCCAGTTATGTTAAACCGTGCTCCTACCCTACATAGATTAGGTATCCAAGCATTCCAACCAAGATTGATAGAGGGTAAAGCAATTCAATTACACCCTCTTGTATGTACAGCGTTTAATGCGGATTTTGATGGTGATCAGATGGCAGTGCACGTTCCTATCAGCTACGAAGCTCAATTAGAAGCTATGTTGTTGATACTTGCTCCACATAATATTGTTCATACTCAAAATGGCGAACCTATTGCAGTTCCTTCACAAGATATGGTATTGGGTGTTTACTATCTTACTAAACAGAAACCGGGCGCCAAAGGAGAAGGCAAGGTATTTGGTTCGATAGACGATGTAATAATGGCTTATAATTCAGGTGTAGTTGATTTACATGCTAAAATAAAATATAGATTCAATGGTACAAGGCTAGAAACAACTGTAGGTAGAGTAATTTTTAATCAAATTGTACCAGAGAAATTAGGGTATTTGAATGAATTAATGACTAAGAGCAGACTCCGTGAAATAATAGGTATTTGTTTCCGAACTGCTGGCTTGAATGATACAGTTAATTTCCTTGATAACTTAAAAGACTTAGGATTTACATATGCTACCAAAGGTGGACTTTCTGTATCTATTCACGATGTAGTGATACCAGATATCAAAAGAAACATAATTATAAATGCTCAGTCAAAAGTAGATAAAATAGAGGAAGCTTATATTAACGGGGTAATTAGTGCTGGCGAGAGATATAACAAAATTATCGATATATGGTCTACTGCTACTAATACTGTGGCTGATAAATTATATACAGAAATGAAACAGGACAAGCAAGGATTTAATACATTCTGGATGATGCTTGATTCGAAAGCGAGAGGTTCTAAGGAACAAATTAGACAGTTAGCTGGTATGAGAGGTCTTATGGCTAAACCTAAAAAATCACTTTCTGGATCTACAGGTGAATTGATCGAAAATCCAATCATTGCTAACTTTAAAGAAGGACTTTCAATTCTTGAATATTTTATTTCTACTCACGGTGCTCGTAAAGGTCTTGCTGATACAGCACTCAAAACAGCTGATGCTGGATATTTGACACGCCGTTTACACGATGTAGCCCAAGATGTTATTATTACTAAGATAGACTGTGGTACTATTCGTGGCGTTGAAATGACTGCTCTAAAAGAGGGTGAAGAAATAAAAGAAAAATTATCCGAAAGAATTATTGGTAGAGTAGCTCTAAAAGATATTATAGACCCACTAACCGAAGAAGTAATCCTAAAAGCAGGTGAGACTATTGAAGAAGAATTAGCAAACAAAATCGAAAGCACTTCTATAGAATCGGTTCTAATTAGATCTGTACTTACTTGCGAATCTCGTCACGGAGTTTGTGCAAAATGTTATGGTAGAAATTTAGCTACTGGCAAAATTGTAGATGTTGGGGAAGCAGTAGGTACTATAGCTTCTCAATCTATTGGTGAGCCTGGTACACAGCTTACTCTTAGAACTTTCCATACAGGTGGTACTGCTTCATTGATAGCTTCTCAATCTACTGTGGCGTCTAAATTCGATGGTATGGTTCAATTCGAAAAAGTTAAAACAATTACATACGATGAAGACGAATCTAAAGTTACATTAGCAATTTCAGGATCTGGTACTATTAATATAGTAGAGCCAGAAAGCAATAGAATACTTACTAAATATGATCTTACTTACGGAGCTCAATTGAAAGTTGCTGATGGAGAAATGATTAAAAAAGGCACGATTATATACGAATGGGATCCATACAATTCTACAATTGTAACAGAATTCTCTGGTAGAATTAGATATCGAGATCTGCAGCTTAACATTACTTATAGAGAAGTAAATGATGAACAAACTGGCCATATAACTAAGATCGTGATTGATTCTAAAGATAAAACAAAATCACCGGGTATTGAAATTATAGGAGAAGATGGTGAGGTAAGAAGAACTTATAATATACCTTCAAGAGCACAACTTCGTGTAGATGATGGTGATTTTGTAGGTGTAGGTACTCCTCTTGTCAAAATGCCACGTAATCTAGGCAGAACACGCGATATCACAGGTGGTTTGCCTCGTGTTACTGAATTGTTTGAAGCAAGATCACCGCAAAATCCAGCTGTAGTATCTGATATTGATGGTATTATATCTTTCGATAAGCAGAAAAGAGGCCAAAGAACTATCGTTGTTACATCTATAGATGGACTTACTCGTATGGAATATAGCGTACCAGTAGGTAAATACATCTTAGTACAAGAAGAAGATATGGTGCGTTCTGGTGATAGATTATCCGAAGGTTCTATTATTCCTCATGATATATTAAGAATAAAAGGTGCCAATGCTGTACAAGAATACTTAGTAAATGAAATACAAGAAGTATATCGTATGCAAGGTGTAAAGATTAATGATAAGCATATAGAAGTAATAGTAAGACAAATGCTTCAAAAAGTTAGAATAATAGATTCTGGTGACTCTTCATTCCTCGAAAACGACCATGTAGACAGGCAGCGATTTATGGATGAAAATATTGAATTGAAAAATATGGTTGTGATAGTAGATAAAGGCGATTCGAGATTTAATGAAAATCAAATAGTTACACGCAGAAGAGTAAGAGATGCTAATAGCGAACTAATTAAGAAAGGTTTGCAACCTGCTGAATATAACCCTGCTGAGCCAGCTATTGCCGAACCAATTCTATTAGGTATTACTCAAGCATCTTTGACTACTGAAAGCTGGCTCTCTGCAGCATCATTCCAAGAAACTACTAAAGTTCTTTCTGAAGCATCAGTAGCTGCAAAGGTTGATAATTTAATTGGTTTGAAAGAAAATATTATATTAGGGCAATTAGTACCTGCTGGAACAGGTTTGAGACATTATCAAGATATGACTATTACTTCAGATGTAGGTAATATTTTTGGAAACAAAAAATATACTTCGCATGAAGAAATTAATACTCATGTAGATGATGCCATTAATCAAGAAATGGCTGGATACCAGTCTGCTGAAGAAACTATTGCTTAATTAGTATAATTTTTTGAAAGATATAAGAACAAATCACCATCTGAAGCCCAAACATCAGGTGGTGAATTTTTTAGAAAACTTTAATATTATATATTAAATTTATAGTTGGAGCTAATTATGAATAAAATAATTAATCAAAATCATATAGATCATTCATACACTTATACTCAATATAAAGAAAAAATACAAGAGCTTGCTAATCAAGGTAAAACAAGTGGTAGCGATCAATCTCCTGAAATGATAGAGTATTCAAAAATGAATATCCACAGAATGAATAGATTAGATAAAACTACTATTATTAATGATAGGTTGATTCATCTCCTTAAAAATATTAAAAATAAATATTATTGGGTTGTTCTTGCAGAAGCATGGTGTGGAGATGCCGCACAAGTCTTACCAGTTATTAACAAAATAGCTATTGAAAATTCTAATATTATGTTGAAAATTTTATTTAGAGATGAAAACCCAGAAATAATTAATGATAATCTAACCAATGGTACCAAATCTATTCCTAAATTAATTATTCTTGATATGCAGTTTAATAAAATTATTACTTGGGGTCCGCGCCCTAAACAGTTAACTGAATTTGTGAATAATTATAAAAAGAGAACTGATTTTAATAAAGAAGAAATGATAAAAGAAATTCAAGTATGGTATAATAACGATAATACTTACGAAATTCAGAATGATTTCTATGAGATATTGGAACAATTATAATAATAAATGCTCTTTTACTATAAATTTTAATATTAGCTACTATTTATTTAGTAAAATAATATATTTTTAAGTTATATTTTTGCAATTATAGATAATTATATATATTTTATTATAATGGATACATTTATAGAGAAATTTGGTTTTATTTTATACTATGTAGTAATATCCTCAGTTTTCCTAATATATTATTCTTCTAAATATAAAATTAATATTTCTAATTTAGGCCTAATTAAAAAAAGATTTGATATAATCAACAGAGGCAAGAAATTTTGGCTTGTTGTTTTAATTGCTATTATCCTTTTAATGTCCTTACCATCTATACTTTTCCCCGCTACTTTTGAATATGATTGGATTAGAATAGTTTCGCAAGTGATACTTATTGCTATCATCTTGTTTAGATATATGATTGTAGCTATCTATTTTGGTGATTATGGTATGTATCTATTTGATGATTTAATTTATTGGGATAATGTAAATAAATACACTTTAGAAGAACATAAAGATTACATACGACTTGTTTTTTATTTAAATGATAATAGAACTAAAAGAATCGATTTTCCATTATATCTGAAAAAGGATATAGAAATGATAATACACGAAAATCTTAAGCTTATCTAAGCAACCAGCATATTAAATAAAATAATCCATATAATAAAATTGAAAAATCTAATAATTCATAATAATAATCTTTATTCTTTAACTTTTTAAAAAGTGAAAATATTGCTAACAAATAGATGAGCATAGCCGATTCTGCTATTATATAGATTGATTTATTTATGTTTATAATATACATTACAGAAGCTAAATAATTGATAATAGATAATATTATAGATGTTACAATTAGTTGGCTATCACCAAAAATATGGCTTAATGTCTTTAATTCATTCCTTTTATCTTGGATTTTATCCCTTACATCAAAAGGAATAGTAATAGATAAAATGAAAATGAAATTTAATAATAATATCCATAAAGAATGCATAAACTCAATAGAATCGATAGTTACAAATATCATAAGCGAAGATACAAATGCCCAAACAAATGATATTAAAAATATCTTAAAATAAGGCATCTTACGCACAGATATATATTTGCCATGGTAGCTGATAATTGGGATTTGATAAAAAAATGATGGTAGAAATAAGACAACTAACAATATCTCTCGTCTAAATCCATATCGATAGGTAAAAATTAAAAAAATAGTTAAAGAAATAAAAATCAAACTTATGGTAAAAGGCAAATGTTTGTTGCTTTTTGAAAAATTAAGACGTAAAGAATTCTTCTCTGGAATTATCTTATTTTGATTATATACTACGAAAGTACCAATTAGCATTGCTATTTGGTAAACAACAGGTTTAATCTCGATTTGTAGCAAAAATAGAGCTTTATAAATAGCAAAAAAAGTGCCTAACGATATTAGAATTTTATAATTATTAAAAATATGCGCTAATTTACTAAGTGTAGCCATAGTAATAATTAAATTAGATTAGAATTATTGTCATCCTCAATAGATTTCACTAATTCATTAGCTTCATCAATATATGGAATTGGTACCATAATTTTAATTATAGCTAATTCACCTATTGTAAACATTCTAGTAGTATCTATTTGAGATAAAATCTGCACTGGAATATTGCCACCTTCTAACATAGCCTGAATATACGTAGCATCTACAATATCGCTTGTAGTGTAGCATATTGCCCATTCAGTATCAGTATCTATTGGAATTTCTATCCTTGAATTACAGAATGGGCATATTGATTTTGCTTCAAATGAATTAAGACATACTTCGCATGTTACTTGCTTAATCATTTTATTAATTTAATCTTTTCTACTTGTTGCACTTCTTTGCTATCAGCATTGATTATTGCTACTACCAAATTAAGATTTTTAGGAACCCAATCCTTAGAATTTTCTATTACATACTTCATATTTTTTAATATTTCTGTATTAGCAGGAATAGTATTATCAGAAATAAGCTCTCCCC
>JBDHXE010000112.1:0-8400 GCA_039810525.1 Chlorobiota bacterium
AAGAAATATACACCCGAAGAATACCCAAAATATGATAATTACGATGCTATAAATGTAGATAAAACTTCTGAAATACCAATGGATTATGCGGGTGCGATGGGCGTGCCAATTACATTTTTGGATAAATATAATCCCGAGCAGTTTGAGATAATAGGCTCAGATTATAATGTGAAAGATGGATTATTGCCAGAAATCATTAATGAAAATTGGGAAGGTAAAGTTGATCGTGCTTATCTAAATGGTAAAAGAATGTACGCTAGACTTTTAATAAGAAATAAGCGGTTGTGAGGGTCTTCCTAGTCGTCCTACAACTTAGAGGTGTAGGACGACTAGGAAGAAGTGTAGGACGACTGAACATTAAACTAATTTCTTGTTCTTAACTTATGAAGTAACCGCTTCCAGCATTTGCTTAGTTATAGGCTATCCTTTTTCATTATATTACCCATAACCAAGGTTAGCATTCATTTCAGCCACGCTCAATGAGTGGATTACCTTTTTTTAAAAAAAATTTATTCTTTTACTCTATCCAAATAGTCGCCTGTTGCAGTATCAATACGCACCAAATCACCTTCGTTCACAAAAATTGGTACATTGATAGTAGCTCCAGTTTCGGTAGTAGCAGGTTTCAATACATTGGTAGCAGTGTCTCCTTTAAGTCCGGGCTCAGTATGAGTAATTCTCAAATTGACATTAGCTGGCAAATCAACTCCTAATACATTGCTTTCTTCGAATGAAATCTGTACATCTTGATTTTCTTTTAAAAATTTTAATGGTTCACCTACTATTTCTTCTGGCACATGAATTTGCTCGTAAGTTTCTTGGTCCATAAATACCAACATATTACCTTCTCTATACAAATATTGAAAAGGCTTTTTTTCTACTCGTACAAATTCAATCGTCTCGCCTGAGCGATAGCGATTTTCCATTAATCTACCTGTACGAACAACTCTCATTTTAACTTGATAGAATGCTCTTAGGTTGCCCGGAGTGCGGTGAGTAGATTCTAATACCTGAGCTAATTCGCCGTTAAATTTAATAAATGCACCTGGTCTTAAATCTGCTGTAGTTCCCATATATTATTTTATTTTATATTTTGACATAATAGTTTTATAGTGAAGTATATATCTATAAATTATTGATAATATTGATATATTTATTCAAAATATATACCTTGTAGTAATATAATTTATTATGATATTTATCGATAAAATATATTCATAATATTTAATAATAGATATTTTATTGGGCAATTAATTTGTTTTGGAAATAGACTTTAATAGTATGCCAAGTCAGTAATTAGATACCTATATAGCTAATATATAAATAAATATTTTCTTAGTTAAAAATATAAAAATATTTCTCGTATAATTTCAATAATTAATAAAACAATTATTAATAATTTGCGTTTAAATTTATTAACTTTTTATGTTTTAATTGGAGCTTATATGAAATCAAAATTATTGCTTATTTTAGGCTTGTCTGCTGCCTTATTCTTTGCTTCTTGTTCGTCAGATAATAATTCTACTAATCCAACTCCTTCTGGCGATTTTTATAATTTTAAAACAGGTAATTTCTGGGTATATAATGTATCTACTATCAATCCAGATTCTGATGAAGAAACAGTTACTCGCGATTCTTCGGTAATTGTGGGCCAAGAAATGAAATTTGGCAAAAATGCTTTTAAATTTACTAAGTACTCCAACAACGAACAAAGTGGCGATTTATATCAATATTCAGAAAATGCTGTACTATATGGTTTGCTATCATCATTGATGCCAAGTGGGGAAATGGGTATCCCTACTACTCAAGTAGAAGATACTTGGATCAAAATGGCTGATCCTAATGCAAGTGGTAAATGGGATATTTATACTTTGAATCTTGCTGAAGTGCCTTTAGATTTAGGAGGTATTAATTTAAAATTTTCTGGTACAATTAAATTTGATGGTATGAAAGGCGAAAAAAAAATTGTTAATGTATTAAACAAAGATTATACTGCTCAAAAATATACTATAAATGCTAATATTAATATTTCTGCAACTTTTAGTGGAATACCTCTCCCAATAGTGGCAACTATTCCTACACATTTCTATTATGTAGACGGAATAGGATTGGTAAGAACTCAAACAGAATCAGTGGCTATCAACCTAATAGCTACTACTTACAATACCCCATCTTCCGAATCTTTATTGATTAACTACAACGTAACCAAATAAAATATTAATAAAAATATTACTAAGCTGTTTCATATTATATAATTTATGGAACAGCTTTTTTTTATTTTAATTTATTATAGCTTAGCAATGATTTTAACAAAAATCATATAACTTTTTGAATAAAATTTCGTTTATTACTATAATTTTCAATACAATTTCTTTTTTATTATTAATTTTTTTAATAGCTATGAAAGTTAAAATAATTAAATTAGAGCACGCAAACAATTTACCCCTACCTACTTATATTACTAATGGCTCTGCTGGTATGGATGTATGTGCAGCAAACAAAGAGCCAATAGTAATAGTGCCACGCGAAACTCTTATGATACCCACTGGACTATCAATCGAACTACCACAAGGGTATGAATGTCAAGTAAGGAGCAGGAGTGGGCTCGCAGCTAAAAATGGTATTTTTTGCCTTAACGCACCCGGCACTATAGACAGTGATTTTAGAGGCGAAATCAAAGTTATTTTATCAAATTTTGGCAACGAACATTTTACCATTAATTATGGTGATAGAATAGCGCAAATTGTAATAGCCAAATACGAAAGAGTTACTTGGGATATGGTAGATACACTAAGTAGCACTGCAAGAGGCGATGGTGGATTTGGTAGCACGGGCAAATAGTAATATACATACTATCGACATTAATAAATTATTAAAGAATCTATCCAGACAAGGAATAATTGCTTTGCTGAATAGCAACCCTGAATATGTAAACTTAATTTTTGATAATATTCTACAAAATCCTGATACTCTACATTGGAGAACACTGTGGGCATTAGAATTGTATATTGCTAACAATGAGAGTAGATTATATCAATGCGTTGATACGCTAATTCGCCTTCTTCCTATATCTAATGATTCGATGAAACGCGTTATACTTAAATTATTAGGAAAAATTACTTATAAAGATGATTTTGCAGGTGAATTATTTAATGTTTGTATAGAAATATGGTCTAATGTAGATATTAAATCTGGCACAAGATATTTGGCTTTCACTCATCTTATATTAATATCAAAGATACACCAAGAACTAAGAAGAGAGATGATTATTCTTACTGATTCACATTTTGTAGAGCCCTTATCGCCGGGTATTAGAACTTCTGTAATCAAATTAATTAACAAAACCTTTACATTTCATTAAAATTGAGTGTTCATAAAGAGCAATTCTTTTAAATTAATATAGCTCGGTTAATATTATATGTATTTTAGTATTTATTCACATTAGTTAAGGTAATCAAATAATAACTACCTTCGTCTATAATTGAACTATGATTGCCATCTAGAGGAATATAGCGATTCTTTGTATTATCATATTTTCTAATCTGGCTTACACTTGTCAAAACCTTAGGTGCAATAGTAGATTTTTCAATTTTGAATGTAATAGTTGCATCTAGATCCTCAGTGCCGCTTATATCGATGAAGTCATTGCATATCCTGCCAATTGTGCTAGTATTGTTGTTTATTTTGATAAATATATCCGGCAATATATTGGAAGCAGTAGTAAATGTAACAGTATTATCGTGTGTGCCATCTGTAATTGGAAAAGTCTTAGTAATATTTGGCGATATACTTTTCATTACTAATCTACCATTATTGGTAGTTTGAATCAACCCACCATTAATATTGCCGTTTAGCTCAAAATCATAATTGCCTAATACTACATTTATATCTGAGAAATCAATACTGCCAGTAAATGTAGTTGTTCCTACATCGGCTATATGTAGAGTGCTAGTTCCAGTACACACTCTTTTCATAGCTTCGGCTAAATCATTAAATTGAGTTTTATTAAAGAGCGGATATGAACTACTGTAATGGGTATCAAAATATACATTTGCTTGGCATAGTATTTTGATGCCCGGTATTGGGTTTACTACTGGTGTAGCACCGGGAGTATCGTAATTAATGTTTCTTAGATAAGGATAAGATGACAAATACGTTCCGTCTTGTATATCCCATATAGTTGTAAAATCCCAATTAGCATTCGTAAAGGTAGTAATTGTCTTCATTTCGTTTGTATGTTTACCTTGTGCTGCTGCAGACCCACTTTGACCACTTGCATCAATATCCCAGAAGCAATTATTAACTTCTCCAGCAGATACACTACCAGCAAAACCACCATTGTATAATATACTACTAGCAGAACCTATGCTAAAACTATTATTTATCGTACCTTTTACATGATAACCCACAAATCCGCCCGCATAAATATTAGCATTGGCTGAACCTAAGCTATAGCAATTATTAACTGAGCCACCTTCAAGATAACCAACAAAACCGCCTGCCCAATATGATGCACCTACCGAACCAGTGCTATATGAATTATTAACCATACCACTATCTATCCAACCAACAAAACCGCCTGTATACATATTGCCATAAGCTGATGACTTACTATAGCAATTGATTACTAATCCACTATCTAAATAACCTACAAAAGCTCCTGTATAGGCAAAACCAGAAACTGAGCCTAAGCTATAATTACCCATATTATTTCCTAATTTTTGATAGCCTACTAATCCGCCAGTGTTGTTGGTACCTATTAGATCGCCTACACTATAATTATTAGTCAAAAATCCACCCTTTTGATAGCCCACTAATCCACCTACATTATTGTGCCCATGAATATTAGAATTTAGCAATCCTATATTCTGAATAGTAGCAGAAAGTATTGCCCCAAATAGAGCAATATTATCATTACCTGACCTTTTGATATACAAATTACTTATGGTATAATTCTGTCCATTATAATTGCCTGCAAAATTAGAACCACTATTACCAATTGGAGCAAAACCTTTCTGATCTTCTGTGTCCCAATTGGCATCTCCATCACCATCCCAATCTACTTTAGTTTCATCTTCATCAAAAATTATATTTGCAGTCTGTATAAAATATTTACCAGCTATCCAATCAGATTGAGTATTGGATAGTTCTATTAAATTATTAGTAGTTGCAATTTGATAAGGATTAGCTTGCGTGCCATTCCCGCCCGAATATATACCAGCGAAAGATACACTAAAAGCTACCATTAGTAAAATTAAGAAAATGATTTGTTTACTCATAAAATATATTCCATCAGTATTGATATAATTTAACTTATAGTTATAACATAGCAATAAGTGCGAAAATAAGAAAAATCTCGCAAGAGTAAAATAAAAAATTATCATCAATAAAAATAGTAATATTTTACAAATAATAAATTATTTAAGTATGTCTAATATTTTAGTATTTTTGGTATCAATAGCAATTTGCTTGATTAATTCTCGATATTGATTCTGAGTATAGTAATATTTAAGGGCATCGAGTGCTACTGGTCTTAATTTGTTGTTCCAATAATTGTATGCATCAATTATATTGTTTAGCACTATGGTATCGGCATAATTTAAATTTTTAAGAGCATTTATAGCATTAATTCGGGTTTCAAATTCAAATGAATGGCTCGAATAATCTATCAATTCATCTAATAATTTTTGTTGGTTTTTATTTTTGTTTAATGCTAATTCTAACCATTTTATACGGATATTTTTGCCTCGCCAACCAATTTCATCTTTTGTTTCGCTCAGATAATCATTTTCAGGAAACGAATAGCTTAAATTTTCTAGAGCCATAGCTACATTGTAATAGCTCGAATCTTTTAGTATAATTTTATAATCTTTTTCTAATTCTAAAGGTACTTGTTTGATATTATCAACTATTACTTTTATTACTTCTTCATCGTGGCTATTGATAGCTTCTTTGATTAGATTATACGATTCTTTATCATTTATCAATTGGTAAATGGCTTCGCCTTTGGTTAGATGGAACGTTTCTTTATGATATACTTTTGCTAATAAGTCTCTTTTATCTGATATATCAAATTTTCTCAATGCCAGCAAAGCATCGTATCTATCTATCATATTTTCTGAATTAATAGCTTGTGAAGAGAGTTCTTCGATAGTTCTATCGAACTCTAATGTTTTAATAATTTTTCTATTGGGGTCAAATATCAAAAAATCAAATTCTTTATTTTGTGGGAGCTGTATATCGAAAATAGAAACCTTATCATTTATCCAATTGCTATAAGTTATTTTGCTTTTATCTTTGAAGTAAATATCTATATTGATAGGTACTTTGAATATTTTGATAAGTTCGTCTGTTTTGTGAGTTTGATTGATTTTGACTTGTACATAATTTTTGTTGTCCTTATTAAATAAATCGTAGCTTACTTCAAAATTTGGCTCTCCACCACGTTCTATCCATTGTTCTATAAACCAATCAATAGCCCAGCCAGTTGATTCGCGAAAGGCTTTTACGAAATCGGCAGTCGAAGCAACTTTATGATAGTTCTGTTCCATATAATATTTGATAGCTGTACGAAATTCTTTATCTCCAATCATATCACGTAGCATATCTATTATTAAGGAGCCTTTGGGATACCAGCGGTCAGAACCAGCCAAAGAGCTTGCCACTGGGATACTATTACTTTTTGCAGCATTCAATACTCTAGTTAATTCTTTATCTCGCTCTAGTTGGTAATAATCATCACCAAATACAGACTTTTCAAATATCTTAGCGTAATATGTAGCAAAGCTTTCAGTAAGCCATACATAAGGTGGTAGATGGGATACTAAATTGCCGAACCATTGGTGAGTAAGCTCGTGTGCATTTACATTTACATAATTTCGCATCCACCAAGCTCGTGGGTCAACAAACATATAATCGCCAAATACTGTTGCCGAAGTAGTCTCCATAGCTCCATACAGATAGTCTATTACTGGAGCTTGGCGATAGCTACCCCAAGGGTATTTTACACCAATTTCATTTTCTAAAAAATCTACCATTTTTTCCATATATAGATATGTGGTAGCTACTCTATCTTTTTGCTCTGGATAGTACCATAGCTCAATAGGTAGTCCGCTATTAGATTTAGTATCTATCCAATCATAATCCCCAATTACTAAGCATACCAAGTATATTACGTGAGGTGCATCTAATTTATAGTGCCATGTATAAGTACCATCGTAATTATCGGTTACAGAGACACGTTTTCCATTAGAGAACACTTTATATTTATTATCAAAAGTTACATAGAGTTCAGTTTTTAATATATCTTGTTTTTGATTGATAAATGGAAGCCAGTGGCTGGGGCTATGTGCCCATATTTGCTTTTTTTTTCTACCAGTTTTATCATTCCAACCAGAAAAGAAAAGATCGGTAGTAGGGAGTGCTGTGTAATCTATTATTAATTCATAATCTTTATAATAATCTAACATATTTTTTGGAAAATATAGTGTAGTGAGATCTCCTGCCTTTCTGTACTCTATGCTTTTTCCATTAATTATTGCAGAATTAAAATTCATTTCTGGCGTAGTAAATACAATAGAATCTGTAGATGCCCTTAATGTTTTAAACTTAATTATAGCTCTACCCTCTACCAATTGCTTATATGGGTCGATTTTGATATTAGCACTTATATTATCTATATCAACTATCATATCTACTGGCTGAGAATTTGGGTCTTGCATAAAAGATATAATATTAGTATTTTTTTGGCTATATAAATCAATAGCAAACAATAATAAAACTATAAGAATTAATTTTTTCATTTCAGTATTCGAACTATTTGTTGATGTTCAAATATAAATAAAAAAAAGAATTTAAACCTTATTTAGTAGTTTGATTCGTCTCAATTGTTTTTCTGAGGAGTTATCGAAGAAGTTATGTCAGATAAAATTGAAAAATTAATTAAATTAAAAAAAGAACGCAATGCTGTTATCTTAGCGCATTTTTATCAAGATAATGATATACAAGATGCAGCCGATTTTACTGGTGATTCGCTTGCACTTGCCCAAAAAGCTCAACAGATAGATGCTGATATAATACTTTTCTGTGGAGTTCATTTTATGGCAGAAACAGCCAAAATATTAAATCCTAACAAAATAGTGTTGGTGCCAGATATGGAGGCAGGATGTTCGTTAGCAAATAGTGCCCCAAAAGATAGATTCAAACGATGGATAGACGACAATCCGGGTCATGCAGTAATATCATATATCAATTGTAGTGCAGATGTTAAATCTATGTGCGATGTTATATGTACTTCGTCTAATGCTGATAAGATAGTTAATTCATTCCCTAAGGATATGCCGATATTATTTGCACCAGACAAATACTTGGGGTCGTATCTTAATAAGAAATTGAATAGAA
>JBDHXE010000113.1:0-8341 GCA_039810525.1 Chlorobiota bacterium
GAAAAGAATAGCAGAATACCATCAGAAATACTATTCACTTAGTTGGAATCATGACAATGAAATAACTATTACATCAGGTGCTACAGAAGCAATATATTGTACTATTCAGGCATTTATCAATCCGGGCGATGAAGTAATAATGTTTGAACCATTTTTCGATTGCTACCAATCTGATGTAATATTGGCTGGAGGAATTTGTCGTTATATTACATTAAGAAAACCATTATTTGATTTTGATTTCAATGAATTAAAAAGCTTAGTTAACAATAAAACAAAGATGATAATTTTGAACTCTCCGCATAATCCTACTGGTAAAGTTTTCTCCAATGAAGAATTAAATTTTATATCAAAATTAGCAATAGAAAATGATTTACTAGTATTGAGTGATGAAGTTTATGAATTTTTGACTTTTGACAATTGCAAACACATACCGATTGCATCGATACAAGGTATGAAAAAAAGAACAATTACAATATCCTCTACTGGAAAAACATTCTCAATGACAGGCTGGAAGATAGGATATGCAATAGCTGAAGCCAAATTGAGCGAAGCTATTAGAAAAGTACACCAATGGGTAACCTTTTCTGTAAATACTCCAGCCCAACATAGTATGGAGTTTGCCTTTTCTCAGTTAGATAATTATCTGCCCAAATACCAGAAAATGTATTTAGATAAGAGAAATTTAGTATATAAAAAACTTAAAAATAGTAAATTTAAGCTCTTTAAACCTTACGGCGCTTATTTTTATTTGATGGAATACCCTAAAGAAGACTTTTTTAGTGATGTAGAAGCTGCTACCAAGTTAGTAATTGAATATGGTATAGCTACTATTCCAACTTCCGTATTTTATTCTTTATCTGAAGAGGGTAAGTCTATGTTACGATTATGCTTTGCTAAATCAGATGATATTTTAATTGAAGGAATAGAAAAATTATTAAAACTATGATAATGGCTCATAATAAAAGAGATACAAATTATTATATGCAAATAGCTTTAAAAGAAGCATATAAGTCATTAAAAAATAACGATGTGCCAGTGGGAGCTATTATTGTTTATAAAGATAAAATCATAAGTAGAGCTTATAATAAGATTGAGAAGTCTAATAATTCATTATTACATGCAGAAATTTTAGCTATCAATTCAGCTATTAAAAAATACGATTATAAACATCTATTAGATTGTGAATTATATGTTACATTAGAGCCTTGCTCTATGTGTGCAGGTGCTATTGTGCTTTCAAGGATAAAAAAAGTATATATAGCTGCCAAAGATAGTAAATCTGGTGCTTGTGGTTCGATAATTAATTTAGTTCAAAACAAATCACTTAATCATCAGTGTGAATTAGAAACAGGGATTTTAGAAAATGAAAGTTCTAAATTATTAAAGGATTTTTTTAAGAAATTAAGAGATCAAAAGAAAAATTGGAAATTGAAAAAAATAGAATAGAGAATTGCTTATACATAGTACCTACTCCTATCGGCAATTTAGATGACATTACAATTAGGGCTGTCAAAATACTTAGCCAAGTGGATATTATTGCAGCAGAAGATACCAGAAATGCATCTTTATTATTAAAAAACTTAGGTATTAAATATCAGAAATTAATTAGCTACTACGATCAAATAGAAGCTCAGCGTAGCGAAGTAATAATATCTAATATACTTGAAGGTAAATCAGTTGCCCTCATTAGCGATGCGGGAATGCCAGTAATTTCTGATCCAGGATTCAAATTAATAAAATTAGCAAGAAATAATAACATAAAAGTAATTGTTTTGCCCGGAGCAGTGGCATTTACTGTTGCATTAGTTGGTAGTACTTTTCCAGTTCATAAGATTGCATTTCTTGGATTCCCGCCTCACAAAAAAGGTAGAGAAACTTTTATTAAAGAAATAAAAGATATTAAACAAACTATAATCTTATACGAATCTTCACACAGAATTTTAAAATTATTATCCGAAATATGTGAGCACTTTGGTGAAAATACCGAAGTATGTATAGCTCGCGAATTGACAAAAATTTATGAAGAATATATAGTTGATACGGCTAATAATATTTATTGCAAATTAAAGGATTTACCATCAATTAAAGGTGAATTTGTAGTGCTAATTAATAATAATATATAGAGTAAAAATGTTCATTTCATTCGAAGGCATTGATGGATGTGGTAAATCAACACAAGTGAAAATTCTGAATGAGTATTTCATCAGCAAGAATATTAAAACCTTACTAATTAGGGAACCGGGAGGCACTTTATTATCAGAAAAGATTAGAGAAATTCTACTATCCAAATCTTTTGAGATTACCGATATCAGCGAACTAATGTTATTTTCTGCTGCAAGGAACAATTTGGTCGCTACTGTGATAGAACCCGCTATTAATAATGGTATTGTAGTAATTTGTGATAGATTTTATGATTCTACAGTAGCATACCAAGGATATGGGCGTGGATTAGATATTCAAAAAGTAAAATTGATTAATGATATTGCTATTAATGGGATCAAGCCAGATATTACTTTTTACCTTAAGCTACCTATTGATATAGCTAACCAAAGAGCAAATAAAAGAAAATCACGAGATAGAATAGAGCAATCTGGTAATCAATTCTTTGAAAAAGTAATCGAAGGCTATGACACAATTGCTAACGAAGAACCAGAAAGAGTGAAAATTATATCTGCTATTGGCTCTATCAGCCATATCCATAGCTTAATTGTAGATTATATTAAAAAAATTCATTAAAATCAATTACATTAGTTAATTTTGTAATAATTTTTATAACTAGATATCAAATGGAATTTATTATGTTGAATCACATTATTATTAAGACGTTACCAGTCTTGCCAAAAAGCTTTGTGTATTTAATTGCAAAAAAATATATTGCAGGTCCACATTTGAACGATGCTATAATTGTATCTCAAGAACTTATGAAATTAAATGGTGCTAGTACTATAGATATGCTAGGTGAATTTGTAACCAAAAGAGAAGAAGCTCTTCAAAATGTAACTGATATATATGAAATATTAAATGCTATTAGAAACTACAATTTAGCTACATACTTATCTATTAAGCCAACATCTTTAGGTATGGGTATAGACTTTGATTTTGGTTACGAAAACATAGAAAAAATAGTGAAGCGAGCTAATGAATTGGGTATTTTTGTTCGCTTAGATATGGAAAATTCTCCTTACACAGATTCTACACTCAAAATATATAAAAAACTTAGAGATAATGGATACGATAAGGTTGGTATAGTAATACAAGCATATATGAGACGAAGTATTAATGATATTAATAAGCTCTTAGAGTATAGACCGAATATAAGATTATGCAAAGGTATATACAATGAAGATGAAAGTATTGCATACAAAGGATTTGAAGAAATTAGAGATAATTACAAAAAACTTTTGAAGCTTATTTTAGATAATAATTGCTATGTAGGTATAGCTACTCATGATGAAGACTTAATACAATTTGCTTTAAATGAAGTAAAGCAAAGAAATCTAAATATTGAAAAATATGAATTTCAAATGCTATTAGGCGTAAGAGAGCAAAGAAGAAATGAAATTTTATCTCTTGGGCATCATCTGAGAGTATATGTTCCTTATGGCAAAGATTGGTATGGATACTCTACTAGAAGATTAAAAGAAAACCCTAAGATGGCAGGACATATATTCAAAGCTATATTTGGTATTGGCAAATGAAAAACAGACTTGTACTGTTGATTATTTGTTTGTCAATTGTATATATTAATTCGTGCAACCCTTCAACTAAAGAAAATGATAATAATGATAGCAAAGTAATTATTATTGGTACTTTTAATATAGAATGGTTAGGTGATGGAATAGATGACAAAATTAATCGAAATGAAATTGATTATAAGAGAATTGCAGAAACAATTAGTGAGAATAATGTTGATGTAATTGCTCTACAAGAGATTGAAAATAAAGAGGCTTTGAGAAGATTGCTAAAGTACCTGCCAAATTATAATTACATTATTGGTAATATAGAAAGCAAGCAAAATACTGCTGTGGTTTTTAAAAAATCATTGAAATTTAAATTTATTGAAAATTATGAACCCTTGTCGGTCAAAAAGGGCAGAACAAGAGCAGGATTAGTTGTAGAAGGGAAAAAGGGCAATTTCGACTTTTTAATGATGGTAGTACATCTTAAATCTACTTCACGATACGATAGTACTGATCAATTACGAAACGAGAGCTATGAATTAAGAGCTCAACAAGCAGAAATTCTAAAAACTTGGGCAGACTCTATAAATAATAATTCTTCTGAAAAAGATATAATTATTGTGGGTGATTTCAATGATAATCCTTTGAGAAATACTCAAATATTATATCCATTGTACCAATCAAATCAATATGTATTCTTAACTAAAGATTTAGCTTCTTGTAAAAATCCTTATTGGGACTGCATAGACCATATTGTAATCAATCGAAGTGTGTTCAATAGATTAGTACAAGGATCTTTATTTATGTATGATATCCATTCTAAATATTCAGACTTAGAAGTTAGCAAAATATCTGACCACTGTCCCATATTTTGTAGATTTGATATTACGGCAAAAGATAACGATTAGTACTATCTTAATTTAAAACCCTCTAACACATCTGTTACACTTTGTACTCTACCGAATGGTGCAGAAATTTGAACCCCTTGCACTACATCTTTAATCTGATCTAATGTCTCTCTGGCTATAAGAATACCCTCTCGCATACTTAGTTCTTTCGAAACAGAATATTTTCTAAGCCTACTCATAATATATTCTGGTACATTACATCCAGGTATTTCGTTGTTCATAAATTCTGCATTTCGAATAGAAGTCAATGGCCATAATCCTGCAATTATTGGTATTTTAATATGCTGAACCTTTGATAAAAATCTATGAAAAACTGATATGTCAAAGACTGGCTGAGTTATTATAAATTCAGCACCAGCTTCTACTTTCCAGTCTAACCTTTTAAGCTCTTCATCTATATTTACAGCACCTGGATTGACACCTACACCAATATGAAAGCCAGTTGGTTCGCCTATTGGGCTACCAGCAATGTCCAAACCGTGGTTAAGTCTATCTATGATATTAACAAGTCCGATAGAATCAACATCAAAAACAGCAGTTGCATCAGGATAATTACCAAGTTTAGGTGGATCGCCGGTTATAGCTAATATATTTTTAAGACCAAGTGCATAAGCCCCCAACAAATCTGATTGAATTCCAATTACGTTTCTATCGCGGCATACGTAGTGCAACACAGTTTCAATACCCACACTATTCTGAATTTGAAGTGCCATTGATAGAGCAGACATACGTGCTGATGCACGTGGCCCATCTGGTATATTGATCACATCTATGCCGTAATAATACAATTCTCTGGCTTTGTCTATTACTGTTTGGGAAGCTAATCCATGAGGTGGAAGCAATTCTACAAAGATTGCAAAATGATTATTATACAACCTTCGGGACAATCTTGATTTATCCTGCTTCTCAATTAATTTATAATCTTTTGGAATACTTATTTTATGTGCGTTAAAAGTTCTATTTCTAAGTTCTGGTTTAATAGAATTTAACATATTTCTCATTTTCTTAATATGCTCTGGTCCAGTACCCACACATCCACCTATAATATTTGCTCCAGCATTCACAAAATGTTTGGCATACTCGCCCATATATTCAGGAGATGTTAAATAAATATTCCTACCGTCTATATTCCGGGGTTTTCCTGCTGAAGGCATTACCGAAAGTGGTTTTTCCGTCAATGGCCTTACCCTTTCTAACCATCTTAGCATTACTTGTGGCCCCACAGTAGAATTGATACCAATAGCATCTGCATTGCAATACTCTAATTGCTGCATTACAAATTCAGGTTGAGCTCCAGTAAGCGATGTACCATCTTCATCAATAGTCATTGCCGCTATAATTGGTAAATTACAGATTTCGCGAGCCGAATCCACTGCTATAATTAATTCTTCTGGGTATATAAATGTTTCGAATATTATCAAATCAACACCAGAATCTATTAGAGGTATCAACTGCTCTTTGAATGCAGAGCTTGCATCTTCGCGAGAAGTTGGACCTAAAGGTTCAATTTTGATACCTAATGGGCCTACTGCACCAGCTACCCAAGCCCTGTCACCTGCTATTTCTTTAGCTAATCTGCCCCCTTGATAATTAATTTCATATATTTTATCATTTAATTGATATTTTGTTAATTTATATTTGTTTGCCCCAAATGTGTTAGTCTCTATTACATCAGCTCCAGAATTAATATATTCCTGATGAATTTGTTTTACTAAATTCGGATTTATTATATTTATTTCATCAAAACACTTATTTATAAAGACACCCTTATTATATAGTTCTGTGCCCATACCACCGTCAAATAGCAATACACCGTTCCTAATCCTTTCGAGCAATAATTCTTTATCTAGCATAATTATCAATTTTATTTAAAATAATTAACTATTTACGATAAAATGATTTTATTATTTAATTTTACATAATTTAATCAAAATTTCTTATCTTTGTTAGTTGGGGGAATTTAATTTTGGAATTATTTAACTTGAAAAGATTAGCTTTAATTTTTCTGTTGATTTATGCTTTGCCTATTCAAGCAACTAATTACGTAACTGCTATACCTAAAAAAGGTTTTGGTATTAGCTCTTTTCTTAGATACTATTTAATTGATGCTAATACTACCAATATCGAAATATTTAAAGAATTAAATAAAGATATTTTAGATAATCATAGCAATTTGAGCATAAATAAATCATATAAATTACCTATAAAAATTTATAAATTTGACGGGAAAACTATTAGATCTTCTATTAAAATTAAGGACTATCAAATTGCTAAAAAAATTGATAATTATAATATACAATTACAAAAATTAAAAATTAAGAAAAAGTTTTACAAAGACGACAAACAAATATGGGTGGCTGAAGAATTGTTGCCTCGATCCCAAATCAATGAAGCTAAAAATATTATTACTAAACCTAAATCGGTAAAAGAGCCATTATTAGGACCTAATTATTCTTTTGTGGAAATCAAAAATCATAAATTAGAAAATTGTATTTTTTACTTAATCTGTGGGCATGGAGGCCCAGACCCAGGTGCTATTGGTAAAAAAGATGGGAAAGAATTGCACGAAGACGAATATGCTTATGATGTAATACTTAGATTAGGTAGAAATCTACTCGAAAGGGGAGCTTTAGTATATTTCATAGTACAAGATTCGGCCGATGGGATTAGAGAATCTAAGTTTTTAAACAATTCGGACAATGAAATTCACTTAGGAGGGTCCAAAATTCCTACCGATCAGCTTGAAAGATTGGCAAGTAGAGTAAAAATAGTTAATAGTCTATATGAAACTAATCTCGACCCTAATATAGAGCAATTTGCTATCGAAATTCATGTAGATTCTCGTCTCGAAAAGCAGAATATTGATTTATTCTTTTATCATAAAGAAGGAGATAATAAGGGGAAGAAAATGGCTGATGTTATTAAAAATACCATTGATAAAAAATACGCTAAAGCTCAACCCGGAAGAGGCTATGAAGGGACTCTTTCTTCTAGAAACTTATATATGATTAGAAATTTGAAGCCAACAACTGTTTTTATAGAAATAGGAAATATCCAAAACACTCGCGATCAAATTAGAATAATGGAACCAAATAATCGCCAAGCTCTTGCTAATTGGATTAATGCTGGCATATTGAATTATATTAAATAATTATACTAAAATTATTACTAACACCACTACAAATAATATAACAATAAATATAAATCATATTCAAAACGGCAATTATAATATAAATATTTAAGATATAAATTCAAATTTAATATCAAATATATTTAATGGCTTTTTGGAAATAAGCGAGCATAACTTTCAGTGGAACTCATCTAATTATCATTCAGATACTTACTATTGTATTATAAGTTCACACAACTATTCTAATACTATTAAAATGAATTTATTTTGGAAAATAAAGAAGCTAATCATTTACTTGCCTTTCAGTGTTAGCCAACTTTATATATTCCATATAATAAATGAGGGTCATTTATTACAATTGAAATTAATCTGGACAATATATGAGCATTTATACAATATGTAGGTATCATAACCATACCTTCATTATTATATTTGTATTAATAATTAAATAAATTTATTCTCCTACTTTAAGCATATTTTCGAATGACTTAATAGAGTCGTTTTTGCCCCAACACACTAAAATATCGTTTTTGATTATCTTTTCGTCAGATTGAGGATTAGCAATAATATTATTGTCTCTTTTAATGGCGAGTAGTGTCAATTCAGTGAGAGATCTAAAATTT
>JBDHXE010000114.1:0-8148 GCA_039810525.1 Chlorobiota bacterium
CTCCTTCTAACAAAACAATACTATCATTATTTAAGAATTGGGCAAATGATATGCCCAATTCTACTGTTTCCATTTCATTATTTGATATAATTCTTTTTATTCGCATTAATTTCTGGGTGTTAGTTGGACATAAGGTACTATCATTTCTTCCATAGAGATTCCGCCATGTTGGAAACTATCTTTGTACCTATTCATATAATGATGGTAATCTGTTGGATATACAAAATAATAATCTTCTTTAGCAATTATATTATTTACTGTGATGCCTTGATTCGGTAGCCTAAAGTCTTCCAATTTCTGAATTTGAAGAGCATGCTTAGGATCTGCTTTGACATTTCTTCCAAATTTGAACCTTAGATTAGTAGAAGTATCTCTATCACCTAATACTTTCACACCTCTCATGCACCTAATTGATCCATGATCGGTTGTAATGACTATATTAATATCTTTAAATTGAGATAGTTGAGTAAGCATTCCATATAAACTTGAATGTCTAAACCAAGTTCTAGTCAGAGATCGATAAGCAGACTCATCAGGTGCTATTTCCTTCAATATAGCATAATCACTTCTTGAATGAGCTATCATATCTACTGCATTTATTACTATCACATTAATATGATTATTCAAATTGTTTAAAAGTTCACGCTCAATTTTGTTACCATAATCAGTATCGAATATTTTGATATAATTAATTTTATTTTTTAACTTTAATCTTCTTCTTTCTACCCAAGCTTCCATCAATTCACGCTCAAAAGCATTTAATTTATGATCCTCACTATTTACATCTGAAACCCACCACTGAGGATAATGTTTTTTAATATCAGCAGGAAAGAGACCAGAGAATAAAGCATTTCTGGCAAATTGAGTAGCTGTAGGCAATATAGCACAATAAAAATCATTTTTAAAAGAATAATATGGCGATAACACCTCCTGCATCATTAGCCATTGATCATAACGCAAACAATCTATCACAAAAAGAAAGGTAGTTTTATTATTTTTAACAACATCAGTAAAATGCCTATCTAATAAATGTGGAGATAATACAGGATCAGCTTCATCATATTTGTATTTAATCCAATATTGATAATTATCTTCTACATATTTAGAAAATTCTGCATTAGCATTTCTAAACTGCTCTTGCAATGTATCTTTTAAAGAAGAATTAGGGAATCTATCCAATTCAATAGACCAATGAACTAATTTTTGATAAATTTCTACCCAGTCAGACCAATACATTTTGCCCATCATTTTATAAGAAAGCTCGTTAAAGCCTTTCAAATAATTATGTGTAAATTTTTCTTCTTCTATTCTTGAAGACTCTAAGAATTTCTTAACTGCAAGTAAAATTTGAGCTGGATTTACTGGTTTTGTGAGATAATCATTTATTTTATTACCTATTGCTTCTTCCATCAAACTCTCAGCTTCATTTTTGGTAACCATTACTATTGGTGTAGCTGGGTCTAATTCTTTAAGAAGTGGGAGAGTCTCCAAACCAGAGATACCAATCATAGTTTCATCTAAAAAAATCAGTCCATAATGAGCATTTCGCACTTTCTCAAGTGCATCTTCTCCGTTGGAAGCTGTATCAACTTCGTAGCCACGTTGATTAAGTAGGATAATATGAGGTTTGAGTAATTCAATCTCATCATCTACCCATAATATTTTTAATTTTTCCATAGTATTTGCCTTATTATTGATAATATAAAATAAATAAATTTGTAGCAAATACCATAATAATCAATCAAAATGTAAAACATATTTGAATTTGACGTTATATACTCATAATATTTTACTTATTAATAAATTCTTTAATATAATATTCGTCATACATTTATATAAGGAGGATTAAAATCTATGAATTTTCAAAAATTTACTTTAAAGTCGCAAGAAGCTTTGCAGACTGCACAAGAGATTGCAGCAAGCTATAATAATCAAGCTATTGAACCAATTCATTTATTAGCTTCTTTGATCCAAGATTCTATGTCATTAGCTTCTGAAATTATACAGAAGATTGGTGCTAATTTGAGTACATTAAAAATCCAAACTAATAATGAATTACAAAAATTACCTAAAATAGCTAGCTCCACTACTTCAAATCAATATTTATCTGAGAACCTAAATGAAGTCTTAAACAAATCTATTACTGAAGCTGATAATATGAAAGATAAGTTTGTCAGTTTAGAGCATCTTCTTATTATATTATCCGAAAATTCTAATACTAAAACAATATTAAATAAAGAAGGAGTTAATAGGGTAAGCATTCTAAAGGTCTTACAATCTTTTAGAGGCAACCAAAGTGTAATAGACCAAAATCCAGAAGACAAGTATCAATCATTAACTAAATACGGTATACTATTAAATGAAGAAGCAAGGAAAGGCAAATTAGATCCAGTAATTGGACGAGAAGACGAAATAAGAAGAGTATTGCAAGTATTATCGCGGAGAACTAAAAATAACCCAGTTCTAATTGGCGAACCAGGGGTAGGCAAAACTGCAATAGTGGAAGGAATTGCTCAGAGAATAGTAGCTGGCGATGTGCCTGATGGATTAAAAAATAAATCTATTGTAGTTCTGGATATGGGTACCTTAGTAGCTGGCACTTCATTCAGAGGACAGTTTGAAGAAAGATTAAAAGCTATCATCAAAGAAGTAATAGATTTTGATGGGCAAATTATTTTATTTATTGATGAAATACATACTTTAATAGGGGCGGGGGCTACATCGGGCAATATGGATGCTGCAAATATATTAAAGCCAGCATTAGCTCGCGGCGATTTGCATTGCATAGGAGCTACTACTCTTGATGAATATCAAAAATATATAGAAAAAGATGCTGCTTTAGAGCGTAGATTCCAGAAAGTTTTCATTGATCAACCTAATGTAGAAGATACTATTTCTATACTAAGAGGGCTCAAAGAAAAATACGAAGTACACCATGGTGTTAGAATTACAGATGCTGCTATAGTGGCAGCAGCTGAACTTTCGCACAGATATATAAGCGATAGATTCTTACCAGACAAAGCTATTGATTTAATTGATGAAGCAGCTTCAAAATTGAGAATTGAGATTGATTCTATGCCCGAAGAATTAGATAATATAGAAAGGAAAATTAGACAATTAGAAATTGAAAAACAAGCTCTTATTAGGGAAACAAGTAAAAACAATTAGCCAGATAAACTCTTAATTATAAACTAATTATATTGATTGTTGAAAGTAAATTATTATACATTATACAAACAAGTTCAATATTTTTCTTATTGAATTTGTTATATTTTGCTAACTGCTACTCACAAGACGAATCAGTAGAATATAATTCTAATAATCAATATCTTGATAGTTTATCAATGAAGAATTTCATAGACTATGGCATAAACAAACAACAAAACGTATATAATTATTTATTAAATTTTAACTATAAATCTGTAGATTTAATTAATTTTGAAATCAAACAATTATATAATGGCAATACTTTGATTAGTAGTGAGAAATTAAGCAAAGATGATGAGTATTGCCAATTTATATTAAATAGAAGTATAATTGAAAATCTTGCCTTGTTTTCTCAATCTAATTATATTTTAATAAATTACCCAAGTAGTAATGAACTTTCTAGAATTGAGAGAATCAATTCCTTAATCGGACTAAACTATTTTATCGATGGTTATTTTGATACTCAATTTCTAATAGGCCCCGAATCTAACTCACAAATTGGTTATAATTCATCAGGGACAATAACTAAACTGAATACTACTTTGAAAAATATTCAATATGATGATTTCTTATTCAATTTTAATAATAATATAGAATTATTGCAACTTGATAAGAACAGATTAAATAAAGATGTATTATTTAACTCTAATATTTCAAAAGACTTTGGAAAGATGGATAAATTATTTTTGGATTTTAGGTATAAACTATTAGATAGATATAATTTATCAAAATTAGACTCCTTATATGTTCTAAATAATATGTTAGACTTTGGATATTCTATTGAAAACAGACTAAGCAACTCTTATAATACTAATTTAAATTTAGATTTTTTACTTTTTGATAGATTAAAATCTTACTTCAAAATGTCGTATGATATTACAGATGTCACTAAGTCTTTTAATCAATTTATACAATATGATAATAGAACTAGTATAATACAATCAAGGAAATTCCAAAAATTATTTATAGATGCTATGATCGAATACAATGGAGCGATTAATCAAAAAATATCATTTAATTATGATATAGAAAGTGAATTAAATAGTATCGCACACAAATATACAATAAATGAAAGCGATTACCGAAATTACGAAAATTTAGCCTTCGATTTAAATTTTGACCAAACTATATTTTCAATCTTAGGTATCACATCTTTCAAAACCAATAGTACAGATTCAATAGAAGCTAAATATTCATCATCTATTAAGAGATTTGATACACCAAGCCTTGTAAATAATTCAGATAGAGATGAATTACTATCTATTGTCAATTTGAACTATTATATCAAATTAAACAGAGTGCTTGATTTAAATATAAATACGGAATTACAGCTATATCACCAAGTTAATCTAAAATCTGCTTTAAGTGCTTCTAATTATTGGATGAGAACAATAAAATTAGGCCCTCAATTTATTTATAAAACAAATAGTTTTTTTATGCGTCCAAACTTTAGTATTTTGGCTAATTATGTAGTATATGATTTTGAATTAAATTCTCAAAATATTAGAAGTTATAGTATTAGACAAATTACTTATAATGATTCATTAGATTATAAATTAAACAAAAATTTTAACTTGAGTGCAAAGTTTGATATAATATATAAAGAGACAGGGTTATTATATTGGAATAATTTTGAAGAACTACCAATTAATGGTAATTTTAGATTGTTCTCAAAGTTTTTTGTTACTAATAATACTGATAATTACAGCTGCTCAATTGGAGCAAGGTATTACAACTTATCCTTAAACAACTTCTCTGAATATGGGAACGATTATGTTAATTTGTCTTACGGTCCAGAAGTATCATTTATTATTAATTTTTCCAATAGTAATAAATTAGAATTTAATGGTTGGTACGAATTTCAATTTATAAATAAAAATTTAACTAACGAAATTCCCAATTTTTTTATTAAATCATTAATATCATTATGAGTTAGCAAATGAATAATTGGATTTACAATTCTCAAAATTTTTTTAAAAGTGAACGAAATAGTATCGAGTTGGTAGATCCAATTCTTTTGAATATAAAAAATACATTTCTCATTTCCGATGAAAAGTTTTATCATATTATGATAGCTGTTACCGAAGCAGTTAATAACGCTTTGATACACGGGAATAAACTTAATCCAAACAAAACTGTTGAATTTACTGTAAAAGCCAATAATGATAAATTATTAATTAAAGTTTCAGATCAAGGCGAAGGATTTGATCCTAATAATATAGCTGATTGTACTGATCCAGCCAATTTACTAAAAACCAACGGAAGAGGCGTATTTATTATTAAAGAACTGATGGACGAAGTAAATATTGATTCTTCATCGCAAGGTACTAATTTAGAAATGACATTTTATCTAAAAAGATAAATTATGGATATAGTCTATTAATTACCCAATTATTATTTTCTAAATTATATTTGATTCTATCGTGAAGCCTACTTTCTCGACCTTGCCAAAACTCTATTGCTTCTGGTACTATTCTAATACCACCCCAAAACTCTGGTAGTGGAACTTCAAGTTTATACTTAGCCATATATTTAGCTACATCTCTCATTAAAGTAAATCTACTATTTAAGACTTGACTCTGTTTAGACGCCCAAGCACCTATCCTACTTGTATAAGAACGTGAATTAAAATATTTTAGAGATTCCTCATATGATATTCTTTCGGCTTTACCTTCTATTCTTACCTGTCTTTCTAAACTGTCCCAGAAAAATAACATTGCTACATTTTCATTTTCACTAAGTTCATTTCCCTTGCGAGATAAATAGTTTGTAAAGAATACAAAACCATTATTATCGTATTCTTTCAATAACACTATTCTTGAAGATGGTTTACTATCTTTAGATACTGTTGACAAAACAAAAGCAGTAGGTTCTAGGAGTTCACTTTTTAATGCTTCTTTCATCCATATATCAAAAAATTGATAAGGGCTTTCTGGTACTGTAGATATATCTAATTTACTTTTTTTATAATTTCGCCTAATTTGTGATACGTCTTCCATAATATATATAATTAGCTCCAAAATTATAGAGACGTATCACAACAAAAGTCAATTTAATACTTAATTATTTTGTAATTGATAAATTCATTATTGATATTTCTTATGAATATAAAATAGATACCATTAGGGTACAAATTCATATCCAAATTGAAATCATTTACAATAGGAGAATCAATCAACATTTCTTTACCTAAATAATTAACAAGCCTGATTTGATTAATTATATCAGGTGAACTAATATTAATTATATTATTATATCTTTTAATACAAATTTTATTATTAATTTTACTTACAGATGAAATCTGATTTTCAGTAGTAAATGAAGAAATCTGATTCCATTCGCCATTGCCATTATTACCATTAGCTCTAACTCTCCAATAATATTTAGTATTTGGAGAAAATAAATTGATTGGGACTTGATAAACATTATCTTTCCAATTGAGCTCGTTTATTATAGCACCGTTCTCAAAATTATTAGAAAAGTTTAACTGTATTTGATAACTATTTGCTCCTTCTATAGCTTCCCACTTCAATTCTGGAGCTATTGGTATATTTGTATCATTGTCTAATGGATATAATATTTTAACAATTGGTAAAGCTGTGCCTGTATTAAATGACCAAACAGTACTCCATTCACTATTTCCAGACGAATTCTTTGACATTACTCTCCAATAATATTTGGTCTGGATTTGAAGAATACCTTGTGGTATTTCAATATTATTTGTAGCAACAGATTTTGAATATTTAACATTAAAGCCTGAAAAACCTTCATCTATAGATACTTGTACCATATACGATTCTGCTGAAGCTACATCTGACCATTTTAAATTAGGAGTAGTAGAATTGGTTATAGACAAATTAATAGGTGATTCTAATGTAGGTGTGATTGGTTTAGAATCGGAAGTAGTAAAACTCCAAACTGGACTCCAAGCACTTGTTCCAGCATCATTTGTAGCACAAACCCTCCAATAATATTTGGTATTAAATTTTAAGTTAGTTGCACTATAGCCATTCAAGTATTGTTTCTCTACATTTGCAACTATTTTGTTCATTTGAGCATCTTCTGCAAGTTGTAACTTGTAATAAGCAGCATTTTGTACTGCTTCCCAAGACATTGCAGCATTTATTTTAATATTATTACTACCATTTAATGGTGATATCTGTAAAGGTACGTTTGGTATTTTACTATGATCTATATTAGTTAATCTAAACCAATAAGAATAATTTCTAATAGCACCATTCACATTAACATTTTTTATATCTACGTAATATTTTTTATTATCTGTTAATCCAAGAGCTTTCCAACTAACATTATTAGGATAGCTTCCCCAGCCTTCATTATCCGATGCAACAGAATTCACATTTATTTTATTCCCATCTTCATCTTTCATCGTTATTTGCACACCATCAAAATTTACATTTTTATTATTCTGTACAGAGTTCTTATCTGCAACAACATTAAAAGATAAATAAAAATCCTTATTAAAGAAATCAATCGGGTAGTCTTGGTAGGGATAAGCTACATAATCATTTTCCATGCTGGCTGTACCAGACACAAAATCTTGATATAAAAAATTAGCGGCTACAAAATAATCATTACCTGATTTAGTATATCCATCAGCTCTACCAAATGAAAATTTTTTTAAGAATGGATTAAGAAGAGCTCTTCTGTGACCAACTTTATATTCATTTGGCTTATCAGCATTATGATCATCGAATAACCAACCAATTATTATATCTTCTGAGGAATATGATATTGAAGGTGAGCCACTTCCTGCAAACAAATTAGATTTCATTCTTACAGAACCACCAGCAGCAGTATAGCATTCCGACGAAGGGTCATCTATATGCCCAGATTTGCCACTTGCAACTATATTTAGGCAGCCTTCCATTGATGATTGCTGTGATGCTATATCATAATCAACTGGAGGAAGTTTGTGCA
>JBDHXE010000115.1:0-8064 GCA_039810525.1 Chlorobiota bacterium
ATTCAAATTTATATATTTGCTATCATCAGCGAAACTAAGAGATGCCTCCAAAATATTTAATACTACCCTTGCATCTCCACCACCTAATTTTGCCATAGAATCAATATCTTCAAGACTAAAATTGTAATTCTTAAGCAATACATCATTCTTAATTGCATTTATTATCAACAATTTGATATTATCATCACTCAATGGATTCAGCTTATATATTCGCGACCTACTCAATAATGCAGAATTTACTTCAAAAGAAGGGTTCTCTGTAGTTGCACCTATCAGAATTACTATACCTCGTTCCACAGCATGCAACAAAGCATCTTGTTGAGATTTACTAAATCGGTGTATTTCATCTACAAATATTATTGTCTTAATACCCTTATTCAGCTTTTGAGCTGCTAAGTCAATTATTTGACGCAACTCCTTTACCCCAGATTCTACTGCTGATAAGGAATGAAAATAATAAGATAGCTCATTAGCCAAAGCATTAGCCAAGGTCGTTTTGCCTACTCCGGGTGGTCCCCAAAATATCAACGATGGTATTTTCTTATTCTTAATATATTGAGTCAATATCTTACCCTCACCTATCAAATGCTCTTGTCCTATTACATCACTAAGCAATTTAGGGCGTAACCTTTCAGCAAGAGGTACTAACTCAGGATTTAGCTTACTACTCTTCTCGTTATATTCTGCAAACAACGAATCCAAAATTACTACCTACTATTTAATTTTTTATTCTTTTCAATTTCCAACTCTGCTTTCTTCCTTACAGAATCTATCATTTTAGTAAATAATACTCTATCCTTATCAAACAACTCAAAAGAATCATCTTGAAAAGTCTTCTGATTGTAACCATATTTATTAAGCAATTCGATAATTTTTGGATTAGCTACAGCAGTATCAGGATACTGCTCGCGTATCAACAATATATTATAATAAATCTCGGAATACTTGCTTAGCTTAGTATCATCTTGATTTTGGCACCCAAATAGCACAAATACAAAAGAAAGCATTAAAATTAATTTGTTCATTATTGTTAAGTAGTTATTTTATTAAATTAACATTATAACGATTTATATTTTACTTTTGATATAATATATTTGAGAATACTTAAAAACATAAAAAAATATATTTTTTTTAGCTACCTAATTAATTAGCTAAACTATTATTATTGTTTATTTAATAATTTGCTTATATTTGCACAAGTGCTATTATTACCTAAGAACTCTATGATAAAAAAACTTATAAAAATTGGTGGGGCTTTAGTTAATTCTAGAGATAATTTTATCAAATTATTAGAATTAATTAAAAACGAAGATTACAATGATTCTTTCTTCGTAATTTCTGGCTTTGGCAAAACTACACATAAATTGAAATTAGCAGCTGTGGCCGCTCTCAATTCCTTAGATTTTGCTACTCAAGCTATCTATAAGCTTTTAGAAGAATTGTCTGAATTATCACCTATCAGACCCGATTTTGAGTCAGATAGTAATCAACTACTAAAAATCATAAAAGGAATATATATCACAAAAGAGCTTACACCAAAATTACTCGACAAAATATTAGCCTTCGGAGAAATACTATCTCTTAATTTAATCAAAATCAATATTGATGATCCAAACATTCATTTCGTTAACGCCGAAGAGCTCATTACAACAGATAGCAACTTTAATAATGCTAATCCCAATATTGCTATTTCAAAGCGAAAGGCTACTACTTACATAGAAGCCAATAAATATCCCAAATACATTACGCAAGGCTTTATTGCCGCTGATATTAATGGCAACAGAACTACTATGGGGTTCGAAAGCTCCAATCTGACTGCGACATTATTAGCAGATATTTTCAAATTAAAACAAGTACTTATCATCACCGATGTAAATGGTATTAGAAATATTGATCCCAAAATTGCATCAAACAATACTCTGATTAGTAACCTCAATTATTCTGATGCCTTGCAATTAGCTAACTATGGCCTCAAACAACTATATCCTAAAATGATAAAAATTTCTGAAATCAATAATATTGAAATTATTTTCAGAAGTATCGACAACCAAAGCCAAGTTACCAAAATTAATAGCAACAATAGCGACAACACAACCATATTAATACTTAATAGGCTAAACGATATCGATAAAAAACCAGATATATATTACTACGACAATAATTTTTCATTCTCATATCAACGAAAAGGATACAAGTCCCCAAAATCGCAAATTAACCAATACATACTATATAATGTAGATATCAAACAATTTCTTAAATACTTCATTGATAACTTCGATATGGATAACCTATTAATAGACAACTACGGTAATAACGTATTTAAAATAATTTCAAAGAATGATTCGACTATCGAAATTAAGAAATTGACAAACTACATTAATAACAATTGATATGTTGATAGAAAAAGCGGCTAAGTTAGAATCATACCTTAGACCTATAATAGTACATAATTTCCCTGATTTAAGCATACGTTTGTATTCTACATCAAGGAAAACTTTTATTGAGAGATTAGTTAATTCTGTAATACCTAATAAAATAGAAAGTAATAGATTTATTAAAAAGAAAATTTGGGATATCGAATTTTCCAATAATCTATTCAATGCCGCTGGTATGTTCAAAAATGGATTGGGCTACCAATTAGTTTACAATCAAGGAGCTGGCGCTTTTCTCGCTGGTACTACTACATACCTGCCTCGTAAAGGCAATTATAAAAATGGAGTATTACATCCTTTTGTGCCACTTCCCAAATCCAATGCAGCCATTAATTGGATGGGATTACCAAATAATGGACATAGCAATATAGCAAAAATATTATCTAATATTGACAAAAGGGAAGGTTGCCCTATTGGCATAAGCATATCAGCAGATCCTGATATAGACGATCTCCAGTCGCTAAACAACCTAGTGGAAGGATTTAAGATATACAATAAAGCTAATGTTGATTTTATCGAATTAAACGAAAGTTGCCCAAATGTGGCTCATCACCAGTCCAATAACCATGATTCCATAGACCAAAGTCTAATAAATAGACTAGAATACATTAGCCAAAAATTCCTTAGTAAACGAAATAGAAATTTACCCGTAGTTGTCAAATTCTCCGTAGAAACAGATCTAAACCAAATACCTACACTAATTAAGATTCTAAACGACCTTAATTACGATGGTATTAATTTCGGCAATACAGCCAAAAATTATAATAATTATCTCAATCAAATAGATGTTGGCGAACTTAAAGCATATAATATGTTTACACATACTTTTGGTGGGGGTATAAGTGGCCGACCTTTAAATCAATTGTCATTAAATTGTTGCAAATTGGCAACCGAAACTATTAGTACTATAAATTCCAAAAGCCAGTTTGCGGTCATCAGAACTGGTGGTATCCAGACCTGCGATGACATATTAGAATCCGAAAAATACAAAATAGATCTAAACCAATGGTTTACTGGATATTTCGAACAATTCGCAGTATATGGGCACAATCTATACAAAGGAATAATTGATAATGGATAAGAATGAACTAATTGACAAATTAGATAATATCGGAAAACAAATATATACCGTAGAGCTACAAAAAAAAAGTAAGAACTTAGCAAGCGAAATAATCGACCTCAAATTAGACGAGCTCTCAGTAGTTACTGCTTATTTTCTCTATGCCGATATCAATGATATTAATACCAAAAACTTAATAGAAAAAAATTTTATATCTAAAGTAATTGATAATATACTATTACTCAATCGAATAAGTAAAGTATCACTTAGCGGGTCTAAAAAAAATACAAATGATTTAAGAAAACTATTTTTAGAGCTAACAGATGATATTTCTATTATATTTATCAAATTGGCTGAAAGGTTAATTAATCTCAGATTTGCTGATATTAACAACGATAGTAATATAGTAAATCTATCAGAAGAAGCACTTTATTTTTACTCTCCTATTGCTCAGCAATTAGGTATCCGCAAAATTTATCACGAGCTCGAAGATATATCATTCAGAATACTTTTCCCAGACGACTTCAAATACTTAGAGTCTATGATAGAAAAAAAATCAAATATCTACCAAACTAAACTTAACAATATCAAAAACGATATACAGAAAACTATGCATAAATACAACATAAATGCCAAATACCAACAAAGAGTAAAAAGGCCTTATTCTATATATCGTAAATTAGTAAAGCAAAAAATACCATTAGATAAAATATTTGATTTATTAGCACTAAGAGTAATACCAAATACAGTAGAAGAATGCTATCTTGCCTTAGGAGCTGTACATAGCCAATGGATACCAATAGAAGGTAGGTTCCGCGATTGGATTAGCTTCCCTAAATCTAATGGTTACCGTTCTATTCAGACTACTGTAGCTACAAGAACAGGAGATAAATTCGAAATTCAAATTAGAACTGAAGAAATGCACCAAGAAGCTGAATACGGATCTTCGGCACACTGGTCTTACAAGCAAGCTACCAAATCTACTCAACAAGATTGGGTAAATAGATTAAGAGAATTCCTCGAAAATGACGAATACTTCGACAATCCATACCTTGCTTTCGACAAACTAAAGCAGGAAATGAAAAGAGATTATATCAACGTTCTGACACCAAAAGGTGAGATTAAACCATTGCCCGAAGGAAGTACACCGCTCGATTACGCTTTCGATGTACACACCGAACTTGGTTACAAAACTACTGGTGCAAGAGTCAATGGCAAATTTGTAAAACTGAACACCACTCTAAAATCAGGAGATGTGATTGATATTATTTCTAACAATAACGCCACACCATCACGCGACTGGATAAACATAGTTAAGACCAACAGAGCAAAAGCCAAAATATTACGATGGTTTAAAAAAAATGAGCAAGACCTACTTATAAATGATGGAAGAAATACTTGGGAAAAACTAAAAGACAAATACAAGAAAAAGTTAATTGGCAATGATGATGAGCAAAAAGCTAAAAACAATATCAATAAATTAGGATTCAAATCAATAGAAGATTTCTATTATGCTATTGCAAGTGGAGGGATTAAATCCACACTATTTACATTAAAAAAAGTATATCCTGATGCCTTCAAAAAAAGCGAAGAGAATAAACGCGAAATACAAAAAGCCAAAAGTAAAAGCCAGTTACCACAAGTTAAGGTAGAAGGATTAGACAACATTGCCACTGTATTATCCAAATGCTGCAATCCTATCAATGGGGAGCCAATTATTGCATATATTACCAAAAAGTCAGATATTAAAATACATTCCAAAAACTGCCAATATATTAAAAATTTGGACTTACCTGCCGATAACTTCAAAAAAGCTGAATGGTATGGCGAATCGACCGCACAACTCGTTAATATCAGAGTCTTAGGCTATTCATATAGCAAAGTACTTACTACATTTGTAGAAGAAGCAGACAATAGTAATATTAAGATAATAGATACAGACAAAATAAAATCACGCAACTTAGAAGGAATTTCTGCTGAATTATTAATCAAAGACTATTCTCAATTAAATAAATTTATGAACAAACTAAAAAATAATCAGCATATAGAAGAAGTGAAATAATAATATACAAATACTATATATTGTTCTTGCTTTTTTACTAAAATTAAATTATTAAAAAATAATTAAATTACTTTGTAGTATATACTATTTTTTTAAATACCTATGAATATTAATAAGCAAGAAAAACAGAACGATACTAAAATTATACTGAGAATATTCTCGTTTATCAAACCATTTAAGTATCTACTGATTTTGCAAATTATACTTAATACTATTTTTTCTTTTTTTAGCACTATTTCTGTTACTTTGATTTTACCAATTTTGGAGTTAATTTTTAATACCAAACAATCAAGACCAGCTAATAGTATTGACAGCCCTGTTAATAGCTTAACTGATAATTTTTTCGATATTATATACAATTTGGTGCATTCTGATAATGGTACTCTAAGTACTCTTATCAATATAAGTCTTTTAATAATTATAGTTTTTGCTTTCAAAAACTTATTCAAATATCTAAGCTCCGTTACTTCTACTCGTTTAGAAGAAGGTGTGATTAAATCAATTAGAGACAATATTTTTAGTAGATTACTCAATCTCTCAGTCGATTATTTTACAGCAAGCAAACAAGGCAATCTAATATCTATTATTACCAACGATGTAGCAGTGGTCAATTCTACTACTTTAAGTACATTTACAGTTTCGTTAAGAGAATTTATACAGATTTTCCTATTCTTATTCTTATTAATTTCTATATCGCCGCTACTCACATTAGCTGCATTTTCCACAAGTATTATTAGTATTTTACTAATACGGGTAGCAGTCAAGACCCTTCGCAAATACGCCGAAAGAATGCAAAATGCTATGGCTGACTACACCTCTACTATGAACGAATCAATCACTGGTATTAGAATAGTTAAGTCATATAACTACGAAGACAAAGCAAGTAAAAACTTCAACAATGATACATACAAATATGTACGCTCAGCTATCAAACATAGAAAAGTAATAGAACTAATAGCTCCTACCAACGAAATGTTTGCTATAATAGCACTGACTGTAGTGCTACTTATTGGTGGTAATCAAGTATTGACAGGCGAAATGCCTCCCGAAAAACTAATGCTATTCTTATTCTCATTATTCTCTATTATGTCGCCTATCTCTACTGTATTCAATTCATTGTCGAGCTATCAGCGTGGGATAGTTGCCGCGGAGAGAATATTTTCCATTATAGATGCCGAACCAACAGTCAAAAGTGGCAATAAAATTTTCGATAATTTCGAAAGAAGTATTACTATACGAAACCTTAGCTTCGCATACCAAAATGACAGTGTGCTCCACAATATAAATATAGAAATTCCAAAATCTAAAAAAATTGCCTTTGTTGGTTCATCAGGAAGTGGTAAATCTACTATGCTAGACCTAATAATTAGATTTTACGATCCTACCAAAGGAGAAATATTAGTGGATGGGGTTAATATCAAAGATTATACAATAGAATCTTACCGTTCATTGTTCGGAATAGTTAGCCAAGAGAATATACTATTTAATGATACAATAGCTAACAATATCAGATATGGGTTAGAAAATGTAAGTGAGAGCGATATAATAGAAGCAAGCAAAAAAGCAAATTGCTACAATTTTATAATGAATATGCCCGACAAATTCCAATCAAAAATAGGGGATAGAGGAGCTAATTTATCTGGTGGTGAACGCCAACGTCTGGCTATAGCACGCGCACTGCTACGCAACCCCCAAATATTGATTTTCGACGAAGCTACTTCTGCACTCGATGCCGAATCAGAAAAAATAGTGCAAGATGCTATCAATAATTCATTAGACAACAAAACTGCAATACTCGTTGCTCATAGACTATCTACCATAATTGATGCAGATGAAATAATAGTATTCGACAAAGGAAAGGTAGTAGAGCGTGGCAATCATAACCAATTAATAGACTTAGATGGCATATATGCCAAATTGTATAAACTTCAGCATAGCAAAAAGAGCTAACCTACTAACAACACTATACCTGAGGCTGTCTCATAAGTCAGATTTATATGTTTTTTTACTATTTCCTTGTTTTGAAAAACGGTAGTACAATAAAATAAATAATTAAAATGGAACAAAAGAACGAGCCACGTAAGTCTATGATGACAAATAATTTACAAAAACAAGTCGTCCTACACCTCAAAGGTGTAGGACGACTTTAAAGACCCTCACAATCGCTTATTTCTTATTATTATTCGTGCATAAATACTTGAATAGAGTTCATTATTTTCAACGTCCCTAAATGCAGCAATTTTATCAATATGCGGATTAAATTTTCTATATAAAGTACCTTTTGCATTAAATGTAAATTTACCAGTTGGTTTACCGTTTTTATCTAATATTTCCATTTTTTTATTGGAAGTAAAATCAATTGAACCGACAATTCCCAAAGCTATTATCTCAAACTGCTCGGGATTATATTTATCCAAAAATGTAATTGGTACGCCCATCGCGCCAGCATAATCCATTGGTATTTCAGTGGTTTTATCTACATTTATAGCATCGTAATTATCATATTTTGG
>JBDHXE010000116.1:0-8020 GCA_039810525.1 Chlorobiota bacterium
TGTACATCTTAACTTATAATATAATTTTCTATTAAAAAATAGAATATATAGACGTAATAATTTTAAATTGTTGGTAATAAATTCATAATATAATATATAAATTTAATTTTATTAGTTTAATATTAATCAATAGTATGGGTAGTAGTGCTTGATAAGAGTTTCTATTTTTCTAATCTTTTATTGCATTCGAGAATAATATCATCTCTTTGTTTTTAAAATCATTTTTTCAATCGCTTCTTTAAGTATTGCCGTAGTTAGCAGTAGTTTTGCAGTGTGTTTTTACTAATTTATGGTGGAATTATGTGGATTGAAGTTTTCAAATCTGGTACTCATACTGATAGCAATGGCAATCAAAGTACCTATGATTCAGACTCTCTTTATAATATTGTTTCTAATTATAACAACAAAATTAGGGATAAACCTAATCTTAAAATGCCATTAGTCAATGAGCATAATAAAGATTCCAAATCTATTGGGCAGATCAATCAATTACTTCTTAATAATGATGTGGTGATGGCTGATGTAGATATTACTGATGATAATATATTGCAAAAAATTAAGGATAATAAGATACAAAATGTATCGGTTGGGCTTAATGAATTAGAACTTACTCATATTGGTATTTTGGAAAGTCAGTTGCCTGCAATTGAGGGTTTGAAGCCTATTCAAGAGACTGCCGAACTTAGTAACGTCAATAGAGAAGTAAATCCTACGGAGGAATTGATAAGTAGTATATCTGAAGTAGGTAGTAATTTGAGTCCAATATCAATTGAATTGGCAAATAGAATAATTAACAATCTCCAAAATATACCCAAGGAAACATTTAATACAATTAAGGACGACTTGATAAGATTTGTAGAAGACTTGAATAAATCATATCTTACCAAGGAATATTCGCACAATAAGATAGGCGATTCGTATCAATACAAAATTCAATTTCCTACTACTATTGTCGATAGGAATATGCTTCACTTAGAAATTATTAATTATTTAAAAAATAACCCAGAGCTAAGCTACGAACAAGCAATGCTTAAAATTATCAAATAAATATATGAGGTTTTGAATTATGCTACAATTAGATAAATTACGTATGATTGACCCAGTGCTAACTGGCTTGGCTCAATCTTTTTCTAACAGCACATTGATCTATAATGAACTTTTTCCCGTAGTCCAAGTTGTAAAGCAGAAGGGTAAAATTCCACTTTTTAGCAAAGATGCTTTTGCTTCAAGAATTACTGAGCGTGCTATAAGAAGTAAATCGAATAGAATGCTGCCTTCGGATATGGAATTAATACCATTTGAGACACAAGAGCATGATATAGAAGTAGCGATAGACTACTTGGAGAATGAAGAATCGTTGAATAGTCTTAAATATGAAAAGAGATTGACAAGGCAATTATCTGATATTTTAGAGCTAACAAAAGAAATTCAAGCGGCAGAATATGCTCAAGATGAGAATAACTATTCTAATGGTATGAAAAGGGTGCTTACCAATTCTGAATCATTAGATAGTGATACTTCTAGTGTAGATCCTATTGAATTAGTAAATACAGGCAAAGAAAGTATTAGAAACAAAATTGCAGTTTATCCCAATACAATGATAATAGGAATATCGGCTTATAAGGAATTTGTGAAGCATCAAAATATTACTCAAAAGATTAATTTTACAGGTATTAATAAGGTAACGAAAGATATGCTTTGTGAGTTGTTCGAAATCCCTAATATAGTGGTGGGTATGTCGGTTACCAACTACAACAATGTATTTACTAATATATGGGACGATAGCATAGTATTGGCTTATGTAGATAAGACAGTAAAAGAAGAAAGAACAGAGTTTAACCCGAGCTATGGCTATACATTCCAAAGGCAAGGTATGCCCGAAACAGACTCGTATTTTGAAAATGGTGGCAAGATCAAAGTAATAAGGTGTACAGACAATTATGGATTGAAGATTACTGGTACAGATGCAGGTTATTTGATTAAAAATATTTGTAAAGATGAGTAGGAGAATTAAGAATGTCAAAAATATTAAGTTATCAGCCAATTCTATCGGTATCAGTAAGATCTACTACTGATATACCAAAGTGTAGATTTGTAGAGTATTCGGGTAGGCTATGTAGGTTGGGTATGAAATCTTTGGGTATATCTGAGATTGATACTATAAGTGGTGAAATGATCCCTGTAATAGCATTAGGCACAATGACAGTATTAGCAAATGATGAAATAAATGTTGGCGATGAATTAACTTCTGATGATGAAGGTAGAGCAATGGTATTAGATACGGGGTATTCTTTGAATGGCTGGGCTATGACTAATGCTGTAGCTGGCGAGTATGTAAAAGTAATGTTAAGGTAAAACTATGTCTTATACTAATGTAAGTAGTCTATTAGATGAGTTTTCTATATCGGAACTATCCAAACTTAGTGGTAATAATGATGGAGTAACTATTAATGAAGATAGAATCAATATGTTTTGCGATATGGCGGCGACGGAAATTGATGCTAATTTGTCTATATTATACAATCTACCTTTTGGATATACACCTAAGGTAATTGCAACTATTAGCCATGAGCTGTCGGTATATTATATTTATAGCTCTTATTATAAAAATGATGAAATACCTGAGCAAATTAAGTGGCGGAAAATATATGCTAATAGCTTATTGAAATTAATTAAACGGGGTGAAATTTTAATTTTACCTGAAATTACAAAGAATAGAATTGTTTGTAGGAATATTGAGGAGCTAAATTAGAAATGTTGTCATTAGGTAATAGATTTAAAGAATTATTCAATTTTTTAATTCGTAATGGGCTGTGGGTAGTATTAGGATTGATTGCAGTATTTTTCTTAGACCCTTCTACACCTGAGATTAAAACTACTTTGATAATTGCTATGGTAGAAGCTTTGGCAATTGGGCTATCTGCAATGGCGGTATTTGCATATACTAAAATAGATTTTATTAAGGATCAATCTAGTCAGTTAGGTTATATTTTCTTAGGAGTGCATATATGTGTAGGGTTTGTAGTGATGGGTGTGTATTTGGCGCAATTTTCATTGTAGTGCTGTTAAATGTATATTCATTGTTTGCATTAGATAAATACATTTTGAAATGTGACAGAAATTTAGTTGAGTTGTCTGGGAAAATTGCTTTGGAGCAAGTAAGTGTAGTTGAGAGATCTAATATCAATGACGGCGAAGTAGAGAAATATTTGAGCTCTGTGGGGCTCAGCAAAGGTAATCCTTATTGTGCTGCTGGTCAGTATTGGTGCTTTTGGCAAGCTAGCAAATTATTAGGGCTGCCCACAAAAAGTATACCTATTCCGCAGACTGGGCTTGCAAGCAATATTTATAAGTATGCTGCTAAGCAAAATGTGAAAGCAAAGTATTTGCCCTCAATACACGATCTAATAGTTTGGAAGAAAGGGCAATCAATTTTTGGGCATATTGAGAGAATAATTGGAGTAAAAAAAGCTGGGTGGGTAATTACAGTAGCATTCAATACTTTGGATAGTAAATCGGGCAAAGAAGGTGTATTCATCAAAAAAAGGAATATATATTCGCCATTACATAGTATGGCTATTAGAGGATTGATTGGATTTAATACTAAATAAGGGGGTATCATTTTGGGATTAATAATTTATAATCAATCAATGGGTAATAATATAGAAAGCAATTGGCTAAAAATTGCTAAAAATAGTAAATATTATACTAAGCACATATTATCATTAGAAATTAACTGGACTGATGTAGTATTTGATATAGTCCCTTCGCCAAAAGGGTTAATTAAATTGTACTATTCTAATTCGCAATTAGCTGAAGAAGAATTTATGCAAATAAATATAGATAATATAGATAATACTAACAATCCAGAATTAATTGAAATTAATAATTCTTATAAATATCTAAAAATCAAATACGAAGCTGTAGATATTTTGGAAGGCTTACTTAATGTAATAACCAATGTAGCATAATTTGCTTAAAAATAGAATATGTCTAATTATAGTATTTATCACAAATCTACTACTTAATCAATTACATTGAATACTTTATATTAAAATAGTTGAATTTGAAATAATGCTGTTTTCTAAATGGGGAACGGTTATTTAATAAGAGTTTGTGAATCAAATGTCGGAAAGTCAAGGTGAGGTAGGTAAGATAGTAAATGATTTATTGGATCTAACGCCGGGGAAATTGGGTATAATTACTAATAAGAGGTATTTCAAATATCCACCTCATCTTGAGTATATAGATAAAATAATGACTAATGAAATAAGAGCTGGGAACGCACGAATCATCATAAATATGCCTCCTCGACACGGCAAATCGGAGCTTCTATCCAAATACCTTCCTTTTTGGTTTCTCGGCTCTTACCCTAATAAAAGGATAATTCTTAGTTCTTATGAGAGAAGTTTTGCAGTAAGCTTTGGACGAAAAGTAAGGGATTTAGTATTAGAATATGGCAAAGAAATATTTGGGATAGAGCTAAGGAATGATTCGCGTGCTATATCAGAATTTAATTTATTAAATTACGATGGTGGTATGAGCACAGCTGGTGCTGGTGGGCCGATTACGGGTAAAGGTGCAGATCTCTTAATTATTGATGACCCTGTAAAAAATGATGCGGCAGCTAATAGTGCTGTAATTAGAGATAATATATGGGAATGGTTTCTATCTACTGCTTATACAAGGGTAGAGCCACAAGGAAATATAGTCATAGTAATGACTCGTTGGCATCAAGATGATTTATGTGGTAGAATAATTGAAAACCTGAAAGATGATAATTGGGAAATTATTAAATTGCCTGCTTTAGCCGAAGATAACGACTTGCTTAATAGAGCAATTGGTGAGCCTCTCTGGGAAGATAGGTATAATAAAGAACAATTAAATAAAATTAAAAATACTCTGGGTTCATATTGGTTCTCAGCACTTTACCAACAATCGCCAACTATTCGTAACGGTTCTATTTTCAAAAAAGAAAATTTTAAATATTTTACAGAGGAGGGCGAATTTTATTATTTGGAGGATATGCAGTCTATTAAGTTTGTGCATAGAGGCGATATATCTATATATATAACAGTTGATTTGGCAATTAGCAGATCTAATATGGCTGATTATACTGTGGCTTTGGTGGCTGGAAGGACTCGCAGTGGAGATATACTGATTTTAGATGTAATTAGGATAAAAATTGAACCAAGTGAGCATCTTAATTTCTTGCATAAAATATATAATCAATACAGACCAGTGATAATTGGTATAGAAGCTGTGCAGTATCAAGTATCTTTGATAGAAAATGCTTCAAAAGCAGGTTTGCCTATTAGTTCGCTACGTGCGGACAAAGATAAAGTGAGCCGTTCGCTTGCTATTGCTGCTAAAATAGAGCAAGGTATTGTATATTTTAGGAGAAATAGTAATTGGTTAGGTGAATTTGAGAGAGAGCTATTGGAATTTCCAAATTCTAAACACGATGATCAGGTAGATACCTTAGCTTATATAGAGCGATTGGTATCCCCTATTACAAGTATGAAGCCTGTGGGTAGAGCTTGGTAAGTATTCTATAGCCAAAATCTAATAGCTGCAAGTATCAGTATGCTAATTTAAAGAAGTAGAACGAATAGTCTAAATTTGGTGGAGATGTAATGATTGTCATTATGCTGTAATTATATTTATAGAAGTGAGATTAAGTTAATAGCAATAATTAATCGCAATATTTTTATTGATATTTTTTAATTAAATCTTTTAATTTATTTTTGATATTAGATTGTATTGTTCCTCCGTGATAACACACTATTCTATTAGGTGATAGGTCTAATATCGTACTAATAGAATTAATAGCTGATATTAAATCGAGTGTATAATTAGGATTGGCAATTTCAAATTCATTATTCGCAACTATTAATGCATCGCCAACTATAAGAATTTTGTTGTTGGGTAACCATATAGATATATGACCTTTAGTATGTCCTGGCGTATTTATTACTTGAATATTATCATTAATAAATTCTTTATTGTCAAGAGCTATTACATTTTGAATTCTTTTAATGCTAGACAATCTATTTATGAAATCGATACCCCATTGTTTAGCATTAGGTGGTAGTGTTTTTAATAGTTTTTCTGCCTGAATTAGTCGCTCAGATTTAGTTTGTCCAATAATTGAAGGGTGTTCGATAATACTACAATATACTTGTAAGTTGGGGTTTTCATTTACAAAGAAAATAGTAGCTGCAATATGGTCTATATCATCGTGGGTTAAGATTAGCTTACTTATATCTCTAATTCGGATATTGTGTTGTTTATATAGTTTATACTTTAATTCATCAAATGTTTCCTCATATCCACAATCTATAAGAATATGCTTATTATTATCTATAATTATTGTTGGATTAATAGATATTAATTCACCATTAATTTCCTTTTCTATTAGAATTGATTCAATTTTCACTAACGATATCCTTATGAAGATATAATTTTTAATATATAATAATAGCTAATTTACTAATTGCGTTATTACCAATACTATTTGCCGAGCCTTAGTTAATTTGGTTGCTAAGGTGAAGGTATTATCCGCATTCTAATTAATAGCTTTAATATTGTTCTATTTTATCTGGTCTATTATAGTATAATTCCTTGCAGTCTTTAGATTCTTTCATTGATTTGATTACACTATTCAATGGTGCTACAAATACATTTGGATAGTCTATTTCGCCTAATTCCTCGCGAATAGGATAGGCAAGAGTCTCCTTATTGGTAGTAAATTGTGAGTCTATACCAGCTTTGTTGCCTCGTGGATCTACCCTAAACCAACCGTACTCATCTAAATAAAGTGCATTCAAACCGTGTAGAGCATATCCCGATTCTAAAGTTACTTTTCGCAATACTCTTTGATAGCAGAAACCTGCTGGTATATTCATACCACGCAATAGGGTCGCTAATAGATGTGATTTGGCGAAGCAAATACCATTTTGTTGGTGAATAGTATCTTCTGCATTAATTGTAATAATTGGATTGTCTGTATCAAAAGAGTGTTTTATTTGGTCGCGTGCTATTATAAAAGCAGCTTTTGCACGGTCATAATTAGTATGATTCTCTTCTTTAATTTCGATTATTTTAGCTTGAATTTCTGGTGTAGTAAATTGCACTATAGGCGGTATTTCTTTCAAATAGTCTTCTAAATTGTCAGACTCTAATAGTAGTTGCATTGATATATCCTCGATTTTTGTATGATGAGTAAAATATTACTTTGTATTTATATAAAGAATTAACCTTTGAATTATTGCATTTTAATATAATAATAAGTTTCCGTTTAATTTTCTTATTTTTGCCTATATGGGCAATTAATTAATTGGGGAAAAGCAAATGTTAAAAACAACATTAACTAAATTGAGTATAGTAAATGCAGAGTATTATGCATATCATGGGGTAAAGCCAGAAGAGAGAATGCTTGGAGGCAAATATGAAATAGATGTAGATCTGTATTACGATGCAACTACGGCAGTGGTAAATGATGATGTAAAAGATGCTCTCAACTACGAAGAGGTAATGTTTGTAGTATCGGAAGTAATCAATGGAGAGGATAACTATAATTTAGTTGAAACTATTTGTAATGATATTTTGGCTAATCTAATGGATACATTTAGTCAATTGCAGGTAGTTACTATAAGAGTAAGAAAGCTTAATGTGCCTATCAGACGTGTAATAGGTTATATCGAAGCTGAGCAAACTATCGAAAGAACTAATTAATGAACAATTTAGAGTGTAAATCTAATACAATTTATCTTTCGTTAGGTTCTAATATTGGGTCTAAAATTAATAATATTGAAAATGCTGTTGGCTTACTATCCCAAAGTGGAATTATAAGCAATATAGTGCAGTCGTCTTATTACGAAACAGAGCCTTATGGATATATAGAGCAAGACACATTTGTCAATATAGCACTCAAAGCTAATACTTGCCTTAGTGTATTTGAATTGTTGTATTTTGTTAAATCTATAGAATACCTCTTGGGTCGCAAAATTAGACAAAA
>JBDHXE010000117.1:0-8011 GCA_039810525.1 Chlorobiota bacterium
TTAGGCGGAGGAATGCGGCAAGCTGGTATATTAGCAGCTGCTGGTATCTTTGCTATTAATAATAATTTAGAAAAATTAAACAACGATCATATATTAGCCAAACAATTTGCCAATGAATTGCAAAATATCAATAAGATACATTGCGATTTAAACAAAATACACACTAATATTGTAATTTTTGAAATAGATCAATCTATTAATATAACCCAATTTTTAGTAAATTGTAAAAATAATGGACTTTTGATTAGCACTATAGGTAGTCAGACTATTAGAGCTGTGTTCCACCTTGATATTAGTAAAGAAGAAATGCTCAAATCGATAGATATTATCGAAAATGTGATAAAAGGAATATAATTTGAAAAAATATACTGAAAACGAAATATTAGAACAACTAAAACTCTATAAACATAATATAGAAGGGCAAGTTAAATTTCATGAAGTGGATTCATTTCGCGTTGTACATAATATTCAATATTTCTATTATTGTGAATGGGCACGCACCAAATATTTAGAAAATTGTGGAGTGGAATTTAATAAAACTACATTTACTAAACATACTCCTTTGATGACAGTACACCACGAAATGGACTACTTTAACCCATTAATGCTTAGCGATATTTACTACACATATACTAGATGTGCTAAAATAGGCAATTCTTCTATCGAATTAGACAATATAATAGTAGATAACGATAAAAAGGCTATAATTTACCTAACATCAACACTAGTAAATGTCAATATTAAAACTAATAAACCAGAAACACTACCGAAAGATTTGCAGACCAAAATTATGAATTTCGAGGGCAAAAATTTAATATTGGGTATTAGATAATGGGAATATCATCGAGATGGAGCAATTCAAAATTAGCTTATCAGTTAGTAATTGCCAGAATTAGTACCGATAGTTATTTTGAAGATGAAGAATATCAGCAATATATCAAGAAACTTGTAAACAATGGTATTGGCGGTTTCTGTATTTTCGATGGTAATACAGATACGGTTCAGAAAATGACAGAACAATTACAAGCTATTGCAGAGATACCCCTAATCTTTTGTGCAGATTTTGAAAATGGTCTTTCTATGAGATTAACCGAAGGAACTGCTTTCCCACACGCTATGGCAATTGGGCATTCCAATAATATAGAGAATACTTTCAAAATATCTTCAGCAATTGCCAAAGAATGCTTATCTATCGGCGTTAATTGGAATTTGGCTCCAGTTTGTGATATTAATTCAAACCCTGATAACCCAATAATTAATATAAGAGCATTTGGCGAAAATAGTCAAATAGTAAGCGATAATATTATTCAATATATCAATGGATTGCAACAAAATAAGGTAGTAGCTACGGCTAAACATTTCCCAGGGCATGGCGATACTTCATTAGATTCTCATTCTACATTGCCTATCATTGAAAAAGAACTTGGAGAGCTATATAACAACGAGCTCAAACCATTTATTAAAGCAATAGAAAATAATGTGTGGACTATTATGGTAGGGCATTTGTATATCAAATCGATAGACAAAGAGTCTATACCAGCATCTCTTTCGTCTAATGTAATAAATTTCTTGAAAAAAGAATTAAATTATAATGGGATTGTATTGACCGATGCTTTAGATATGAAATCTATTACAGACTATATAGATGCTAATAAAGCTACTTACTATGCACTTAAAGCAGGTAATGATTTAGCACTAATACCATTAGACGTAATACCATCGGTAGAATATCTTACCCAACAATTAGAAAATGATAGCAAATTAAGACTACAATTAGAGCAATCTGCCGAAAAATTCTATAATTTAAAAAGAAGATCTGGGCTGATACCTCAATATGCTCTCCTAAATATGAATACACAAATATTTAATGAGCATCTAAAATTAGCCCTAAGAGTTGCCTTCGATTCAATACAATTAGATGGCGACCGAAATATTATCCCCATAAAAGAAAATATTAACTTTGCAAGCTTTGCAATATTACAAAGAGATACAGATTTGCAAGCTGCCAATAGATTCTTTACTATGCTAGCCCAAGCATTAGAAAATGATTGCGATTTCGGATTTATCGACAAAGACATTTCGGAAGAAGATATACAAGGATTGATAGAAGGGACCAAAGAAGCTGAATTGACAATATTTCCGATATTTATAAAATCACATTCTTATTTAGGCTCAGTAGGTTTAGACGAAAATATTAAAAATGCAATAATTAAACTATCAAACAATAAAAAACGAATAATAATTCTTTTTGGTAGTCCATATATAAAAAGTGAAATAGAATATGATTTGTTAATATCTACTTACTCAGATTCCTTTGCATCATTAGCAGCTGCGGTAATATATTTGAGTGGAAGGGACGAATCTTTAAATTATTAAGGTAATGATAAAATATGAACAAACTGATTTTAATTATAATAATTTTAAATTTAGTAAGTATTAAAGCACAAGTTGCAGGTGGTAATGTAATAGACACCAAAGACTTACTACAAGTAGATTTAGGTAGCCAAATTGATAATGATAAACTACTTAAAAATGATGCTATGCCAATTGGTAATATGATAGACCCTAATTTCTATTATGTAGGTTCAGAAGATATATTATCTATTCAAGTAATACCATCAATGCCAAATCCCAAACTTATGTATGTATCTCCAGATGGCTCTGTATTGATCCCACGTTTAGGAGTACTAAATATCAAAGGAATGACATTGGCACAAGCTAAAGATACAATTACTAAATTAATTATTAAAAGTAATCCTAATGCACAAGTATTCCTTACCCTACGCGATACACGCCGCTGCTTAGTCAATATTAAAGGCAATGTATTTGCTCCTACTATTTATACACTACCCGCAGCTTATCAAGTATCTACTGCTATATCGTTCGCCAATAGGTTTTCTACAAAAGAAAGTAGTATGTCAGTAGTATATATGGAATCAGTTCTCAAAATTAGAGAAAAAAAGAAAGACCAAGAAAAACTATTTTCGAACTCTGGCTTACCAGTAGAAAGTGAATATTGGCGTAGAAATGTACAATTATTACGAAACGATGGCACATCTCAAATAATTGATTTAGAAAAAGCTGTAATAAATAATGATCCTTCTTTAGATCCATATATAAGAGAGGGAGACGTAATAGTAGTACCATTCGAAAAAGATATTTACCCTCTAATATCTGTAACAGGCTCTGTAGTAAGACCTATCATTCTACCATACAAAAAAGGCGATAAAGTATCAGAACTGATTAAATATGGATATGGTTTTACCGATGATGCAGATCTAAACAATATAATATTATTGCAACCTATTAGTGGTAAAAGAATAAAAATTGAAGTTGATAAAAATCATAATTATGTTGGGCAAGATTTTGAATTAGAGCCGGGTGCCAAATTAATAGTTGGCACAATTCAAGACTTCCATCAACCCAAATATGGTACAGTATCTGTACTTGGATATGTAAATAAGCCTGGTACTTATCTAATCGAACTAAACAAAACAAAAGTAAGAGAAATAATAGACCAAGCAGGCGGATTTACCGAAGAAGCATACTTACCATTAGCTAGAATATATCGTAGACAAGAAATAAACTCAACATTGATAGATCCTCGAAAAGAAATATTCGAAACAATGCAATACTCAGATCTGAAATCAGATGATACTACCCGATTCTTTATTGACATACAATATAAAAAGCCTATTGTTGCTGCTGATTTTAATCAATTATATAATAATAATTCCGAAAAAGATAATGTATTGCTACAAGATGGAGATATTATATCTGTGCCTTCGAGCCCCGGTTACGTTGAAGTAATGGGTCAAGTTAAGAACCCCGGTATAGTAGAATTCTCCGAAGGCAAAAATATGCTCTGGTATATTAATAGAGCAGGAGGATTTGCAGAAGGTTCAGAAGATTTTAGAGCAAGAATAGTAAGAGGTCGTACTAATGTATGGATAGAAGGAGATCAAAACACAATAGTCAATGCAGGCGATAGGATATATGTACCAAGAGTACCTGATGAGCCTACCACAGTAAAGTTACAACGATATACCGTATATGCATCTATTATAGCTACAATATCTGGTTTGCTTAACCTAATATATTTAATTTCAAGATAAATAATGAATAAAGCAATAATAATATTACTTATAATGATTTCAATTGGAAATTTATATTCACAAGTTGAGCATATCACTATTGCACATCCAGTATATAATTTTTTACAAAAATTAGAAAATCAAAATTTATTAGGAAAATACAACCTTAATGAGCTACCTTTATCCAAAAGTAGAATAGTCGAAATACTAAAAATTGCAGAAAATAATAATAAAACATCTATAAATGATAGACAAACTATTAAGCTATATCTAAGCGAATTTGAGAATTCTAAAATTAATGCTACAATACTAATCCATTCCAATACAGACTCATTGAATATATTAAGCAGCGAATTATATAGCGATAAAGAAAAGTATTTATATCTATACAGAGATAGCTCATATTTTACTGCTTTGCGCCCACTTGGAGCCTTAGATATGATCACCAATTACAATCATGAACAGAACAAATCACAGTATTCCCTTATTGGTAACCTTGGTTTGCGATTTAGCGGAAGTATTGATGATATATTTGGATATTCACTACAAGCAACTAATGGAATACTCTTTGGTGGAGAGCGTAGCGTTGCATATTACGATAATAGATATAGCAAAAATATCAAATTCGTTTATTATAAAGATGATATTGATTTTACCGAATCTCATATTAGATACCAAAATAATTGGTTTGATGCTTCGTTAGGTAGAGAATATAGACAGATAGGAGCTGGGTTCTTTAATAGATTCATTCTATCAGATAATTCTCCCGCTTTTGATGCAATTACATTAGGAGCAGAGTTTTCAAACTTTAAATATAAATATATGCATAGTTCGTTATTAGGATTTGTAAATCAAGTAGATGGTTGGGAGACTGGTTTTCATATAACTATACCACCAAAATACCTTACTATGCACAGATTTAGCGCGTTTGGCACGTGGGGCGAATTCTCTATTTTTGAGCAAATAGTTTATTCTAATAGACAAATTGATTTGGCATACCTCAATCCGCTATCATTTTTTAAATCTTTGGAGCATTCTCTTAGAGATAGAGATAATTCTGGAATGGGATTCGACTTTACCTTCAAAACAGATATCGCACAAATCAAAGGAACATATTTTTTAGACGATATTCGTTTCGAAAAAATTGGTACTGGTTATTGGAGCAACAAATCAGCTTGGAACTTAGGTATAGGTACCAATATATTTGATGCCTTCGACTTGAAAATTGAATATGCTAGGGTAGAGCCATACACATTTTCGCATTTTAATCGCGAAAATTCAATGATCAATGATGGTTACCTTATATCATCATACATAAATCCAAATTCTGATAGAATTAGTGTTGGCTTAGATTATTGGTACGGTAGCAGATACCCCATTAATATTGAATATAGCTTTACACGCCATGGAAGAAATATACTCGATAATAATGGAAATATTGTCAAAAATGTAGGTGGGGATCCTATGTTTACAAAAAGATACGAAGATAGCGAAACAGTTGATTTTTTAGATGGAAGTTTAGAAGAAATCTCTAATCTCAAAATATCTTATACTTACGAATTTATTCGCGGATTTACTCTTAATATTTTATATAATTTAATATCAATAAATAGCGATATTAATCATTATACTCGATTTATACTTAAATTTGATAACTTTTAAAGGGTTACTATGTTGATAAGCGATATAATATTATTATGTGCATTGGTATTAGTATCTTACAACTATGTAATATACCCAATATTGCTGATGATATTAGAAAAAATATTAAGACAACCAGTCAAAAAAGATCTAAACTACAAACCATTCATCACATTTGTAATAGCAGCACACAATGAAGAAGATTTGATAGAAGGAGCTATTAATTCAATAATTACTTCCGATTATCCACAAGACAAGATATTCATATTAATAGGTTCAGATGGATCTACAGATAGAACTAATGAAATATTGAAAGAATACGAACAGAAATTGCAGGGTCGATTAAGATATAATACATACTCGAGACAAGGAAAAAATAAAGTACTAAATGATTTGATGCCATTGGTAGAGACAGAAATAGTATTCTTCTTAGATGCAGATTGTAGAGCAACCAAAAATACCATTAGCGAAATCGTAGCTAATTTTGTCTCAGATTCCGTAGGAGCTGTTATTTCAAGCCATTCGGTAGAATCAGAAAACTTAGATGATAATGCTGGCAAAGTTGGCGATACATTATACCATAATTACGAACAAATAATACGTGGATTAGAAAGCAATATTCACTCCAATGTTAATAGTTTAGGCTATCTATATGCAGTTAGGAAACAATTACTCAAACCAATACCCAACGATTTAGTATGCGATGATTTGCATAATGTATTTGCTATAATTGAAAGCAAAAAAAGAGTAATTTTTGAGCCAAATGCCAAAGCCAAAGAAATTAGGAAGAAAACATTTAACAATGAATTACATCGTAGAGTGCGGGCAGTAGCAGGAGGTATAGCTACTACAATAGAATTTAAAAATATAACTAACTTTGCCAATTATGGTATAGTATCTTTTTTTGTTGTATCACATAAAATTTTTAGATGGCTCTCACCATTTTTTATTATTTTACTATTTTTAGTTACATTAGTATTCTGGAATAGTTCAACTTTATGGTTAATAATTTTTGTTGGGCAAATATTTTTTTATTTAATGGCAATCTTAGGATGGATATCTGATAAATTAAATATGAATTTCAAACTAGCAAAGATATTTCTATTCTTTATATCTATGAACTATAGCTCGTTGCTGGGTACTATAAGATATCTTAAGAGAAGCCAAAATGCAATTTGGGATAGAATAGGGTTTAGTGGTGAATGATAAATTTTACTATTGTTAAAAAATATATAATATAGTAGTGGCTGATACAATACCAAAAATTAAAATGAATGCTAGCAGAGCTAATCTGCAACCTATTAATTACTCTAATAGCAGACATTCGCAAATTATGCTACAAGCAATTACTGATATAATTGCTATTCTATCAGGATATTCATTATTTTTCTTCATAAGATTCGAATCAGGATTGTTTAAGACATTAGTAAAACCGGGATTCGACGAATATGCTTTTGGTGCATTATTCTTTATGATATTTTGGTTGTCATTATTCTTTTTTAATGGGCTATATAAGAATTGGTACGAGCGGTCACCATTCGACGAAATATGGGCAGTGGCAAAAGTAACACTCATAGGTTGTGCTATTCTAGTATTCGCTGTGCTCTACGATAGCCAATCATCACCTCGAAAATTATTCGTAATTTATGCGTTTATAATATCATTTGCAGTTATTTTTGGTAGGACAATTACACGTAATATTGAAAAAAAATTAAGACGTGAGCGCAAACTCATTATTCCTGCTATTATTATCGGTACCTCCAAAAGAGCTTTAGAATTCTACAAAAAAACCGAGGAATCTACTTCTTGGGGCTTCAAAACAATTGGGATTATCTTAATAGATAATAACGATTATATAATTAATCAAAGCAAACCAGAATTTGATAATTTATTACTAGGATCAATTAATGACTTAGAATTAATACTAAATGAATATAAACCAGAAGAAATTATTATAGCAAGCGATACCAAAGAACACGAAGTATTACTTAATATTGTCAATATTAGCTCCGAAAAAAATCTTAGAGTCAAAATTGAAACTGATCTTTATGATATTTTTACAGGGCAAGCAAAGACTCAAAATCTCTATGGTATACCTTTAATTGAAATTAGTACTCAATTATTAAAACCATGGCAAGAAATCTTAAAAAGAATATTTGATGTAGCTTTTAGTTCATTAGTAATTATTTTAGGTATGCCAATTTGGGCTTTAGTAGCACTGATTATTAAAATCGACTCAAAAGGACCATTTTTCTATACACAACCCCGAGTAGGTA
>JBDHXE010000118.1:0-7953 GCA_039810525.1 Chlorobiota bacterium
GATTGCAATATTAGAAGTCTTCAATAATTTTAATAAATTAATCAATAAATCATCATAATCCATCAAATTATACTTTTTCTTATAATCTTCATATAACTCATAAATATTCTTAATTTCATCTATATAATCAGAAAACCAAGAAAAATACTGCTCAATATAACCCTCATAAGTAGAAGCGGTGTTTTTTGATAAACTATAAATTCTTTGTAGAGTACTCTTTGAAGGGAATCTCTTTTTCGACTTCTCATTTATCAACCTATTCCTCACAAAATTAATTGCATCCTCAGAATCACCTTGATCAATAATTGTAAAATTCCTTTGATAATCTATCAATTCTGCATATCTTCTTAATATATTAGTAGCAAATGAGTGAAAAGTACCACCAGATACCCTTTCGCACCTGCCATCTAATAGCATAGAAGCTCTCCTAAGCATTTCTTTAGATGCTCTACGTGTAAAAGTAAGCAATAGGATAGACTCTGGTTGAATATTATCTTCTATCAGACGTGAGACTCTATATACTAAAGTTCTTGTTTTACCAGTACCAGCTCCAGCTATTACCAAAGCAGGCCCATCGTTGTGCATTACTGCTTCGTATTGAGCTTGATTCAATTCGAATTGGTAATTAATTTTATAATTTTTAGCGGTATTTAATTCTTTAGGCTCTTGCTTTTTTAAAATTATCTTTTTCAATTTATCAAATATTCAGATTTAATGTTAACTATTAATATATAGTTGATTGAATTGAGAATTTATTTTTATCAAATATTCAAATGTAAAAAAATTATTGAATAATTAAATATAAACTAGCCTAAGAAGAAACAACAATAACAATAATACAATACAAGTTAATCATAAAAATTATCTCCAAATATTAAAAATTAGAACACTTGCCTTTATAAAGAATATTTACTTGCAAATCAATTAAAGAAGATAAATTAAATGCCGATAAATATAATGTAAATGTTACTAATGAATCATAATTATTATAATGGATAATGGATAATATAATAATTAATAATTTCACAAATACAGTAATTTATATTTAAGGAGCAAACAAGGATGAACGCTTACCCAAACTCAAATAGAGATGTGATAGAAGTTGAGAACTTCAAGATAAATGGAAAATTCTCAATATTTGATTCTACAGGCAAAAAAATAGATAGTGTGCCGTATCTCTTAAGATCAAATGGAATTCAATTAGAAATTAGAGATCTCGCAACAGGTATTTATTACCTCAGGACAGATAACGATTATTTGCTGTTTATTAAAAATTAAACTATTGAATTAAAAACAAGTAATTAAAATAAATAAAATAAATAAATAGAAATATTTATGATTATTTAATATAATTTATTACTTTTGTAATTCTGTATTGATTTAATCAAAGTTAAATGATAGAATAGGTTGAATTATGCCAAAAATGAAAAGTAATGGCTCTGCAAAGAAAAGATTCAAAATTGCTTCAAGCGGTGTCATTAAAAGAAAAAAGGCTTATAAAAGCCATATTTTGACTAAAAAGAGTGCTAAACGCAAACGCTCTCTACGTCAATCATCAATAGTAGCACAAGTAGATGTTAAATCCGTAAAAAGATTATTAGCACAAGCTTAATTTTATTAATAGGTATAAGGGGAAGGCTCTCCCTTAGCCACAATCTTAGGAGTGTATTATGCCACGTTCGGTCAATAAAGTAGCCAGTAGACAAAAACGAAAAAAATTCCTTAAACTTTCTAAAGGCTACTGGGGACGCAGAAAAAATGTATGGACTGTTGCCAAAAACCATATAGAAAAAGGTCTATTACATGCGTTTGTAGGTAGGAAACTAAAAAAACGCAGTTATCGTAGTCTTTGGATAGTGAGAATAAATGCTGCCGCTCGCGAAAACGGTACTACTTATTCTAAATTAATTAATGCTTTAAAAAACAACAATATCGTAATGAACAGAAAGGTATTAGCTGATCTTGCTATGAACAAACCTGAAGTTTTTAAAGCTATTGTTGCAAAAGTAATTTAACCTTAATAATCTATCATAGCTAATTTTTTAGTTCACTAAATAATAAAAGCTAAATTAAAATTATAACACCATTTCACTCAATGTGCAATGGTGTTTTTTTATAGAATCTAATATTTTATTTAAGAATACTTAATAATGAATGATTTTAATAAAAATAAATTTTTCTTAGCTTAATATTTGCACCAAATTATCTATTCTATACACAATATTATTAATATTTATAACGAAGAATATTACAAATCTTTGAATTATTCCTTATTAATTTCGTAAATTTATTATATGAGAAATACTCATTTACAAAAAATGATTTTTTTGATAGACTAAAAAAATAATCATTTTGTAACTTTTGAAATTAAATATTGTTATTAATTAATTATTAAACCAATTGGAGTTTTAAATGTTAAAAAAGATACTCTATAAACATTTCCCAATCATTGCATCACTAGTTATCCTTATGCCTTTTATTGCGATTAGCCAACCAGAAGTATGGGATTTGTACGATGATACAGAATATTTCGGGATGATTAAATCACCTTATTCTAATGTAGTACAAACAAGCTTGTATGATTCCTACGATTATTTATATACAGGTATTTGGGGCTCAGGAGTTTTCAAATCATCAAATTCGGGCAAAGATTGGTCAGTACAAAATAATGGATTAACTAACCTATACATTACAGGGTTAGTTGAAGCCAAAAATGGTAATATAATTGCTTCTACTATGGGAGGTGGAATTTTTATCTCAGAAGATAGAGCTAAAACTTGGAAAGAATCTAACAATGGTCTTAATCATAAAAATGTAAAAACAATTGTAAAGCACTCTAATAATTGGTTAATTATTGGTACCTATGGTGGAGGAGTTTATATATCTACCGATAATGGAAATAATTGGCACCAATCTATCAATGGGCTTTATTATCAAGATATAAATGCGCTGACATATTCTAACAATGGTTATATAATTGCTGGGACACAAGGAGGGGGGATATATGCGAGTCGCGATACAGGTAGAACTTGGATAGTTCAAAATACCGGATTAAAAAATTATTATGTCAACAAGCTCATCAGAGATAACAACGGATTAGTTTATGCCGCTACTAATGGAAGAGGTATTTATAATTCTGCCAATGATGGTCTTACTTGGTCAGAATTAGACACTTTTATGACTAGACCATACTCTGATCTAAAAACTCCATTACCAGATTTGAATGTTACTACAATGTCTCTCAACAAAAAGAATCAAGTAGTTTTTGGCACTAGATATGGTGGTATATTTTACTATGATGATGTAGAAGATTTTACATGGGTACCTACCAATGTAAGAGGCACTGGCATTAATAGCTTAGTTAATGATAAAAAAGGAAATAATTGGGCATACCCTAATAATCTACAACCACAATATACAGATACCTATGGCGAAACTTGGAAAGACCAAAACATAATTCAGAATGCTCTTAATCCCAAATTGTTTGTAATTGGCACGAAAAATCTACTGATGTATGACGACCAAGGAAATTTCTTTCTAAGTAATGATGATGGTGAAAAATGGGAAAAGGTAACTACTCTTGGGTTTGCACTTAATTCAGTAGCTCGTGATTCAGGTGGAGTATTTTATGCGGCTTCTAATAATGGTTTATTCAGATCAATGGATATGGGACATAATTGGGAACGCATTAAATTTAAAGATACTATTGTTCACGATGTTGAAGTTGCTCCGAATGGCAAAGTATGGGTTGTAGCAAGCTATACGTCAGTACCAAATCCGCCAGCTGAACCTGTTGTTACAAGACTAGTAGAATATACTAACGATGGGGGCAAAACTTGGACAGATGTTACAATGGATCTATCAAAAGCTAAACAAACACCTAAGAAAATTGCAATTACAAGTGGAAACCGTGTATATATAGGATTAACTAATTTCTTCTTCTACACAGTAGATGATGGGGAGAGATGGTTCAAAACAGGCCAACTTGGTGGTATTTCAAACGATATTATTGATGTTACAATAGATAAAAAAGGTCGAATATATGCAGCTACTAACTATGGCCTTTGGGCTAATACCAATTCAACAGATTTTATATTAATATCATTATTTATGTCATACAACTATTTAGTACACGTTGATATTAATGGAATTATTTATGGTGCTGGTAATTATCAATTACCAAATGATTTTGCATATATTAATTTAAGCTATCGTTCTATTGATTCAGGACAGACCTTCAAAGTACTTAATAATAGTTACAATGCAGATCTGATATCTTCTATTACATCAGATAGCAATGGCAATGTCTATTTTACAACCTATTCTGGTATGATACTCAAATCAGTATCCCCCGATAATATGAAAGCACCATCTTTAATTAGTCTGAAAGACAAAGAACAAGATGTACCAAATCAAGCGGTTCTAAGTTGGCATCCATCAGAAAATGCTGAATTATATCAAGTAATGATATCTACAGATGAAGATTTTATATTTAGATTTGAAAATTTTACAGTGTCGGATACTTCTTATATAATACAAAATAATTTTGAGCCATATACAAAATATTATTGGAAAGCGAGATCCAAAAATCATGCAGCATTGAGTGATTGGTCTGAAACTCGCAGTTTTGTTTCTAAAATTAATTCTCCATTTTTAATTGCGCCAGATAGTAATGGTGTCGGCATACCTGTATATGCTACTTTAAAATGGACTTCAGTTGATGATGCTAATTCTTATGATGTAATTGTTTCAAAATATTCAGATTTTAGAGATACAATATTTGTAAAATACGATTATTCAGATATTACTATTCAGACCTCACTATTAGAAGGGCTTACAACTTACTACTGGAAGGTTAGAACTAAGAATAAATTTACTACAAGCTATTGGTCGTCAATATGGAACTTTACTACTATAATGGGACCTCCATTATTAATATCCCCTAACAATAATTCGATTGGCAATGATATTAATTTAAATCTAGTCTGGCACAAAGCAACTGATGCGACTGCATACCAACTATTAATAGCCGAAGATTCCACATTCTCTACAAACCTAAAAGACTACGATGTAACAGATACTCTACTTCTTATCAATAACTTAGAATATAATAAAAATTATTGGTGGAAAATAGCATCGAAAAATAATAATGGTATTAGTGAATATTCTTTACCATGGCAATTCAAGACAGGGTATGCACCAGTAATACTTGTAAGTCCAGAAAATAATAAATTGAATGAAAGAATACCTACTACATTTCAATGGCAAGAACATATCAGTATCAACAATTATCATATACAAATAGCAGAAGATAATACATTCTCTAAGATTAATTTAGATAGTAATAATATATTAGATGTAAGCCAATTGATTGTTAATAGCATTAAATATAATAAAGAATATTTTTGGAGAGTTAGAGTAGAAAATTCAGATAATATTGGTATATGGTCTGATATATTCTCTTTCAAAACTACCTTAGACAAAGCTGGATTGCGTTCGCCTGCCAATAATAGCAAATATCTTCCTACTGAACTAACATTTCTTTGGTTTGCTGTAAATGGAGCAAGTAGATATAATTTGCAAATATCTAAAGATGATACTTTCGAAGACTTATATTTCTCACAAGATACCATAGCCACTACTAGCGCTTCTATTAACGATTTGCCTAACAAGTCAACATTATATTGGCGAGTAAGAGGGCTCAATAACGATGGATATGGTGAATGGTCAGAAGTATGGAATTTTACAACATCAGGTAATGCCCCATCACTCATAAGTCCGAAAAATGGAACTGATAAAGTTAAACTGCCAATCGTCTTCCAATGGAATAGTTATGGAGATGCTGTAAGCTATGATATAGAGATAGCTAAAAATGAAGATTTCTCAGAATTAGTTAGCCAGCAACAAAATCTAACATTCAATAAATATGTAATAGATGATTTTATAGTTGAACCAAGCACTACTTATTATTGGAGAGTAATTGCTAATATGGAAACTAATAAATCGAATTGGTCTCAAATATGGTCATTTACCACAGACAAAATGTTAGATGTAGCAGATAATCAAGCTAATAATATTATGTTAATAAACCCAAATCCAGCAACTAATTATATTAATATAGATGTAAATTTGACTTCTTTAAGTAATCCAAAGATAGAAATAATGGATATGAGCGGCAAAACTATTTATTCATATTTACCACTTAACCTATCAAATGGTAAAAATTCTATAAGAATTAATACACATCAGTTCTCTAATGGAACATATTTTGTTAAATTAATAAATGGCAAAGAAATTATTAATGGAGAATTTATCATTAATAAATAGTTGGCAATAATCAATTAATATTTAGACCTTCCAATATCAATAGATTTGGGAGGTCTTTTTTATAATAAAATATAGAAATTTAATATATTGAAAGTAAAATAAAATTTATATAGAAAATAGACTTATGAATCAACTTATAACTACTATTGAACAACATATAGATATTTCAAAGATAGAGATATTATTTTAACATTATTTAAACTACTTCTAATAAACAAAGTAAAACAATACAATCTTGAAAATAGAGCTAGATTATTGCCAATTTAAATTTTATAAATAAAGGTATATTTAGATATACAATAGTAAAATTAAAAGAGGAACGAACTTGCATTTTATTCAAGCAAATACATTTGTCTCTGATTTTAATAACTTAGACCAAGAGGGATCAACACATAAAAAAATATAAATGAACTCGAAAATTTTAATTATCGGAACATTCATCCCAACATTAAACCATATAAGCCAATTTATAATTAATTTATTCAAAAAAACTTTTACATTATTTGAAACTATTAATTAATTATAACGAATATTTATAAAATAAATAAAATATAAAAACGTGAAAACTCAAAACGTTTTATAAGTTTTCAAAATAATGATAGAAAAAAAAATTGCTTTAAGAGAAAAGGTATTAAGTTATACATTATACCAATTTATTAATTCTGGATATAGGTCTATCAATATGGATAATATTGCTCATACCTTAGGAGTCAGTAAACGGACATTATACGAAATGTTTGTTTCCAAAGATGATATGATTATAGAATCAATAAAAAGTGAAATATCAATTTTTAAAGGAGAGTTAGATAGAATAGCACTGATAATGCTAAAAAATGACTTGAATAATTTTTTTGAAAACCTATACGAAATGATTAGAGTTGTAGCTAAGTATACAATATTGTTTGGTGATAATTTTGTACAAGAGCTCCGAACACACTTACCTAAAATATTTGTATCAGATTTTTATAATCAAGATGAGAGATTTGATAATATGATTAAAGTCTTTGAACTAGGTAAGAAAAAAGGGTATTTTTATAATGACATCAATTCAGAGCTACTATTACAAGTAATACAATTTTCATTACGCAATATATTAAAAAATGGTACAATTAATTACATACCACTCAAAGCAGAAGATATAATTAAGCAAGTATTCAGAATTATTTTTGCTGGCGCTATGACACCAGATACAATTAATAGATTTATTGAAAATACAAAATGTGAAAATAATAACTAATGGAAAAATAAATGATATTATTAAAGAAACAAAATACCAACCTTAAATTGCTACTATTTATTACAATTTTTTTAAATAGTATTTTATCGGCTAATTCACAAATGAAAACATTTGATTTAAATTCTGCTATTGATTATGCACTTAATAATAATAGAGATATTAAAGTAGCCGTATTAGATATAGACAAAGCTAATTCAGCTGTTAGCGAAGCTTATGGATATGCAATGCCCAATCTAGATCTAAGTGCCAATATTTCGCATTTTATCGAAAAAGCCAAGATGCCATTCCCTAGCTTTGAAGCGCTTTTGAATAATGCAACATATAGCGTATTATTCAAAGAAAAGGTCTTACCAGAAGATAAAAATAAATATCTTCCTATGGAAACACAA